>CAZCDO010000070.1:0-17239 GCA_964497135.1 uncultured Verrucomicrobiota bacterium | reverse complement strand
TGGCGTGCTGCACGGATTGCGTCCATTTGTCCATCAAAACCAATTGGGTCAGCAAGGCCCGGCTGCCTTGTTCATAGGCGGCGAGTTCCATTTCAACGGGTGCCACCCGATCCCGCAGAATGTGCGCGATCACCGCTTTGGGTAAACCGTTGGTCTTGATTCCTTGGATTCCATGTTTGCTCACCAAGGCCGGGATCTCAACCTCGAAATCCCGCGGAATGCCTCCCACATAGTCGTCGCGATTCAGGGTATTCACGATGATGACGCGCGGAATGTCCTGCGAAACGGATTCAACGATGGGAATCATCGGCTCCCCGGTCAGGCCAGTCCTGATTTTCAACTGGTCGCTGATTTTCCGGGACTGATCGTCGACCATCTGCTTATAGCGCTGCGGCGTCTGTTGGATGCTCTCGATATAGCGAAACCAGGGCGCTTCCGATTCCGCCCCCCAGGATTTCTCGACCTCCGCGTCGCTGTGATACCACCACGGCCACGATGCGCCGGTCCAGTTGGCCGTATCGCCGATGGGCACGACGCCGAGGATGCGATAGAGATCCATGGACTTGGGACTTGTTGCACCGCCGTGAAAGCCGGTCCGTGTCTGGGCCCAAGTGGATTTGGCTTCGGTCGCCAGCCAGTGATCCAACAAGGGGAAAACGTCCCGGCCTTCATGATAACACTGCGTCAGCCAGACAAAGTGGTTCACCCCGGGAATTTCGTAGGTGAGCTTGCCGTCCGACAAGTTCAGGGTGCGAGCAACGTCCTGCACACCGGAAAATCCGTGACACAAGCCAACCATCTTGATGTCCGGGTACTTGCGGTGGAGCAAGGTCGTGGCGGCCAGAACGGGATTGGACACGAGCAGGTGCCAGGCTTGGGGACACAATTCCCGCATATCCCGGGTGATGGATTCGAATAGACGCAACTGATAGAAATTGAGCCAGAACGGTTCGTCATAGAGGATGTGGTAACTGCCGGGCCATCGATAGCCCAGTTTCAGCGCCGTCCGCCACCCCTCCATCATTCGGCGGGGACCATCGATCAAGGCAATCGTAATGACAAAATCAGCATCTTTCAGGCAGGTGCGCCGGTCCAGGGTTTGTTCGATGTTTAGCGGGACGCCCTTTTCCTGGGCATAGCGGGTGCACAACGCATGAGAGACCCGCAGCCGTTCAGGATCGATATCCATGAAACTGACGGTACAACCGTGCAAACTGGGCGTCAGGCAGATATCATGGATTAAGCCCACCACGAAACTACCACCCGACCCGATCACACTGATTTTAACTTTGTTCATGATTTCCTGTGTGGCAAATTGCCCATTTCCTCAGTAACAGCGGTTGGGAATATAGCCGCCCGCGAGGTCGCGGCGGTGGCATTTTTGTCGACCGGATGCTTTTGCATCGACGGTTGCCAGTCAAACCCATCGGGTGAGGTATAGGCAGTCAGGCCGACTCCCGTATCGCCCTTGTCACGGGTCGTCATTCCGGCACCCCACATCCGCCACCCGCCGGTTTTTGGATCGCGCATCACGGAGGTGACGCTGGAATAAGCCAAGAGCGAGGCTACACTTGTTCTCGTTATTCCACTCGTAGAGGGGTTTGCGTTGTCGCCGCGCTCTATGAGCGCTCTCCTCCCCTCTCTGTACCATTCATCAGCCCTCAATCTCAATGATCCACCCCTTGTCCGGCGCCACTGGCACTGCATTCAGCGAATGCTCCGCGGCGGACTGGAACATACGGATTTCGGGAATCCGCACCACCGCTTTGTCTCGTGCAATACCAACCGCATCCCAATCGATGGTGAGCGACACCGTCACCGGCTCCGGCGCCCAGCTCGCCAGGGCGATGGCCATGCGCCGGCCGTGATGCACATACGCGGTCGCCTTCACCAGGGGATGACCGGTTCGGACAGGGCAGCCTTCCTGCCAATATCCGAGCATGGTCGCATTCTTGATGTCAAAGGCATCCCACCAGCGCCAGAGACCCGAGGGATCGACCTGATCGAGCGCCATCCATCCGTACCGTTGTGAGAGGCCATACACCATTCCGCGTGCAACGCTCGACTCCGGCACCAGAAGCTCGCCCAGCGTGCCGAACGCGATGCCGGACATGACCGCCAGCCAATAGTCCGGCTCCCGCTCAGAAAGGGCACCCTCCCCGTTCCAGATGCTGTCGCAAAAAGGTAGCAGGTGGATGCTGGACGGTCCGCCATGCCAGTCGATGAGGCCCTGTGGTTTTTCGCGTAGGAGCGTCTTGCGGATCCGGCGCAGACTGGTCCGGTCAAACGTCACCCCATCAAAATAGAGTCCATCCAAGGCGGCATTGCGCATGAGCCAAATCAGGCTTTCGATGAAAAAGTTCGACCAGCGCGACGCGCCGTTGGCCTGGAGACTGCCGTCGGCGAGGTCCACTGATTTGTTTTTCGAATGCCAACGGCTGTGATGGTCGTGGACCAGATGCTCGCAGAGCCAGGGCATGCCCGTGAAGGGCTCATGGTAGGGGTTGCGGAGTTGGTATTCGAGCGGCAGTTCCGAAAGCTCCTCATAGCCCAGGCGGCCCACCGAGGGAACCAGAATTTCGTCACCCAGGCTGCGTAGCGTCCAGAGCTCCGATGCGCGAACGCTGAGCTCCCGGATCGTGTAGTAGAATTTGAAGAGCCCTCCCCGAGAATGAACTTCCTCCCCCAGCGCAAGGAGCCGGTCGGCCGTAAGGAGCGGATAGTTGATATAGGGATTGAGCGGCGTTTCATGATGTTGGGTGCCGATGCGTGCCCCAACCTCCGTCAGGATGTCCGCCTTGAGCCCCGTCATGTATTGGGCGTGATAATAACGCCAGTCCCAGTGCGCCTTGGGCAGGGGTTTGAACGGGGTGACATATAGTTCATGGATGTAGTCAGCCGACTCCCCAGCTTCCAGAACCAGCTTTCCGAGCGAAAGGACCAATTCCCGCGCACCATCGTGCCGTAACAGGCGGAAGAAACCCTCCTGCCCCCGCGTCCAAAAGTTGTTCCCCTCCGGAAGACGCAACCCGAGCCCCGCATTGTAATCGCCCACCCAGTACTGTTGGAAATCGCCGATGGGACAGCTGTAGTTGTCCGGACAGGTCCCGCCCTGCGCCTTGGATCGGTCCGGAATGTCGTTGGACGTGGTGAAAAGGCGCGCGACCGCATCCGGAATCCGGATCGACAGTCGGAGATCTTCAAGCAACAACTTCGTTTTCGTGCGCAGACACAACCGCATTTCGATGGCCCCATCCACCTCAATGGTGGTCACGAGTTGAAGGGCGGTCCCCGACATCTCGCCCGCACTTTCGAAAACGGCCTTACCAGGTACGCAGGATTGCAGGCGGCATCCCCCCAGAGGAAGGGGAATCTGCTTGCCGCCAACCGTCGCCGTAAGCGTAATAGGCGCAGCCAGAATCTCACGACCTGCGGGCTTGATCTCAAACATATCGATAAAACTGGCCAGCGACGTGGGTTGCCCATTGTCGCCCAGAACGATCCGACGACCGAGCACATCGATGGTCCGGCCATTCACCGCGACGGGCGAATAGACATCGTAGGTCTCCGTATCGTGGGCGCGGTTGGAGTTGAGCCAGCGCAGACGGCTAAGTCGCCAATGATCGCCATCGCCCCGGTCGGCAAGCGTTGTGGGGGAGACAGTCAGGACAATCTCCACCGTTTGCGCAGGCAGTCCCGTCGCGGCGATGGAAACAACTCCCCGGTAGGTGGAAGGACTGGCATCCGCGGGAATATCAACCCCGAACCAAAGCGCTTGGACGGTTGTTACGGAAACATGCAAGCGCGTGGTAAACGGCTTACCGAATTGGTCTGTACCTTCCAGATTGAAACAGGTGACGTTGCTTGCGGGAATCCGCGCGCCGTTTGTTGCAACCAATTCCGAACAGGTTGCGGTGAGATCGGCGAGGGTCTCCCGGTGCGCAACCACGCCGATCTGAAAAACATAATATTCGTTTCGACACGCTTCATCAGCCAGCTGCTGGAGTTCCGAATCGGTGCGAGTGGTCCACACATAGGGGATGGCGTCGGTCATGCGGATGGGACGGCATCGATTTTCGGGAACCAGAATGAAGGAGCGGTGCCGTCCGCGCCGTTCCAGCGACAGACGCTCGTTGACCGTAGCGATGATCTCCATGGGGAAAAAGCTATCCCACTCACTGCGTGCCTGGAATTCCACCTGTTCCGCCTGCGGGAGCGAACGCCAGGGGGCCGCATAGACAACCGCATCCGCGCGCAACCGCGGAATCGCCGCATCGGCCTCGGGCGGCATTCCATCCCAATTGACCGTGCTCGGGGGGATCGCCCCGATGGCGTCAGGAGTGAGACCCTGGCGCGCGGCCCATTCGGCGGACTGCGGCGGTCGCGGTGCCATGTAGCGCGTGATGGGAAACGCCCAACGCGGCCAGGTGTGCGCGTGCGGATCCGGCGTCGGCACGAAATAATAGGCATAATAGATGCCGGGACCATCAATCGGCTCGAAGACAACTTCCCCGTATTCACGATTACACGAAACGGCCATGCTGTTGCCAACCGGTGCTCCGGTTTTTTCCGAAACGACCAGGACATGCTTGGACTCTGGATGCCGATCGCGCCGCCGCCAGGGCAGATACGCGCAGACGGCGTCCGACGCCGCGTCGACCCGGATGACAGCGCGATGGTTGCCCAACACCAAGTGATCCCATGCGCCTATACCGAACGGAGCGCATCCGGTTGGAATGCGGTCGGAAAGTGATGCGGTCATCGTGTTCATACTATGTTCTTAACGCGGACCACCGATGTCGCCGGCCTCCGCCAACTCGCGTTCCCACTCCGGGCGCAAAGGCAGACCGTCGCCTGAGAAGTAGTAGGGTTTGGTCTTGTAAATCGGAATGGGCTGGGTCGGATCCATTTGCCAGCAGAGCATCCGGCGGTTCGGTCCGGAGCCACACCCCACATAGGTTTGCAATGTCCAGTTCTGCAATTGCTCATCCGGATGGCCCCGTTCCCCGGCCACGCAGATGCGATCGGGAAACGGAACGGCATGATCGAGCGCAATGCGGGCCGCGCCGATCAGGGTGGCCCCGCGGCGGTTTTCCTCGTCCACCAGTTTTAGTAAACGACGATAGCGCCGCTCGCACCCCTCCCAGTAGCGGGAGTCGGGGTTGTCCTCGGTCCAACCGCGCGCTTTCAGAGACACCGCATCGCGTTCCTTTTTGAAAGCCGCCATTTCGGGAACCAGGTACGCGCAGGCGGTGATGGCACAGCATCCATCGGTGGAATAGCGCACCCCCATGCGTCGGTTGGCCTTTTCCACAGCGACCAAATTCAATTCAGGGTCCACAAAGATCTTATTGCCCGGCCCCCAGAAGTCGCGATATCGCTCAAGGAATCTCATGTATTCGGGTAAGGTCCGTATATCCGCCAGGCTGATCCAATCCAAGTTGACGGGGAACCAGTCCTCGGGCGCTTCATCGCAGAGGACCGCCGCCGAGACCCCACCCACCTGGGTGATTTGCGTGAAACGCCGTTCAGGTCCGCCGCCACCTCTGGGGGGCGGGAAGGAGGTATAATTCTCACGCACATCGTCGCGGTTACAACCGTTGACGGGACCGCCTTCCCGTGTGTTGGCAAACCAGAAATCGGTGCAGCGGGAAGGCTCCGGAGCTTTTCCCACGTAGCGAACATTCAGCACTCGACTGCCATACCAGTAGTTGTTGAAATGGAAGGCCCGCAGGAAGGGATCTTCGCAGACATCCGTGAATCCCTTGCGCTCGGACTCCACCAGTTCGCGCAGTCCCCGGCATTCGGGAAATTTCGGCAGGTCCAGATCAGCGCTCATTCGAAGCTGATCAAACTCCAGAAGTTCCCGCCGGAAATCAAGATCCTTCGCGGCCGGGTACTGAGCTTCGATCCAGCGGCGGGAATTCTGCACGCGCTGCTCTACACTGTCCGCCCCACCCCGATACATTTCCCCCGCCGCGCGTCCCTGTGCATAGGCTTGTTCTTTGGTAATGCGAAACATTTTGTTCCTTTTCGTTTCGGGAGAAAGTGCCAGACCCCGGTTGAAAACACAAGCGCGATGTGAAAGCTAAATGCCGGCGGGAATCCGAGTTCGTGCCCTTGTCAATGCAAGAGGAAGCGCGAGCGGCCGAATGAACTGTAGACGGTTGTGAACGTCTGCGGCGAAGACCAGGCCGTTCCCGCCGTATTCGAGGCGAAGCAGCGGAAGACGTAACTGCTTCCCGAGATCAACCCCACGAGGTTCGTGCTAAAGCTCTGCCCCTTGCCAAAGGTCGTGCCCATGGACTCGACGTGAGTCCAGGCCGACGTGCCGCTGTTCGTGTTGGCGTCGTTGTCGCCCCAACAGAACGCAACCGTCGTATTCGCATCCCCGCCGTAGACACTCAGGATGCCGTTCAACGTGGCATTGGTCACTCCCACGGGCGATGCGCTTAGTGCCCACACGAAGAGGTTCGTCGAATAGGCATACCTCACAATCACGATGCCGGAACCGCCGTTGCCGCCAGTCCCAGCCGGATACCCACCCCCGCCGCCGCCGCCGCCGGTATTGTTGTTTCCAGACGTCCCCGTTCCGTTTTGAGAAGACATACCAACGCCGCCGCCCCCTAAACCTCCAATCCCAGAACCGGTACAGGAAGAATAGTATCCAGCTCCACCACCGCCACCTGCGTAATAAATACTCGTTCCTGAAATGGAGTACTGCTGACCCTTGCCACCGTTGCCACCTCTAGTGTTGGCGATTCCGTTTTCGCCCACCGCGCTTGCCCCGCCCCCGCCAGCGGCACAATATCCCGTTATTGTGCCTGTGCCACCGACATATCCTTGTCCATTTGTTGCCGCCCCACCCAACATGCTTGCTCCTTCGGTTGCGCCACCGCCGCCGCCAGAACCTCCAGGCAACCCGGTGCCTTCAGAATAGTACCCTCCTCCACCCCCGCCGTATGCCACCAGAGTGCTGCCCATTGAAGAGTTTGTCCCTTGACTCCCTCGTATTCTGCTTCCGCCGGCTCCACCCGCGCCAACAGTTAACGGGTACGAACCCATTGATACTGAATAAGACGCTGTGTAAACCAGACCCCCAGCACCACCGCCACCACCGAAAGTCCCCCCGCCGCCGCCGCCACCCGCCACCACCAGTACCTCAACCTCGCCACCGGTCATGACGACGAAGTTGCTGGCCGTTGCGCTGTTGGTAAAAATATGAATGCGGTAACCGGCAATGCTGTCATTGGTGACATTTCCGCCCGTCGCATTAACGGCGGCAACAGGCGCGGGTTGCGCCACTATCAGCAGGGCCACCAGCACACTCACCGCCGCCAAAACCCGTTGAATACGGAAAAACAATGTTGATCTGTTCATAACCCTATCCTCAAGAAGGTCTGGAGTGACTTGCAGCAGGTGATGAAGCGCATCTTACCCACCGGGGCGTAACCAGATCCGCTACGGTCTTGTCCCCGCGCTGGCGACGCACCACCGCCCGCGGCTGTCGCACGCGGCGTAATACATCCGCCACCGCCCATCTTGCAACCGCAGCAGCGACATGTCCTCCGCATGCACCGCGTCAATGTCATCGCTGCCATACCCGCTGCCCTCGATGATGCACTTGCCCGGTCCCCACGCCACGCCGTCAGGCGAGTGCGACACGAAAATCCGCGAGCGGTACCCCGACAGGTCGCTACGGATCGAAGCGGCTGCAAAATCCTCGCTCTGCCCGTTCCGTTCCGCATCGGGATCGTGGCTCGGATGCACGGGCGGTGCGCTCCCCGCGGGCGCGTTCTGCCAAGCGGAATAAACCATGGACCACGGCTTACCCGGCGCGCTCGGGGCGACGACTTCCGCCGAAGTCAGCCCCGCCGAGTCGTATTCTCCCTGGCGATCCAGCAGGCGGAACCCCGGCTCCATCTCAAAGCGCAGGCCATCACGGGTCACGGCACTCATCACACCACGGAACTCGCCCGGGGGCACGCTGGTGCCGCTGAATGAAACGGCTCCCGATGCGGCGGTGCCTACCTCATCGTTGCTGCGATCGTCGGAGGAGATGAAGTACAGCCTCGCGCTGCCGTCGGGCAGGGGCAGGTAACGCGGCGCTCGTGCATGCCACGCACGCCCCACACGCACACCCTCTTCGAGTTGCCACGCCAGTAGGTCGGCGGAGATGGCGCTGAGGATGACGCTGGGCACGTTCGCCGGACCACGCGCCTCGAAATACATCCGCCATCGGCCATCCTTCAGCGGCACGACGCACGGTGCGATCGCACGCAGCGACAACTGCTGCATCTCCGCTCGCGGGGCGATGCGGATGCCCGGCTCGCTATTGAAAGTCACGCCGTCGCCGGACAGAGCACTCAGGATGTACCCCTGGCAGAGCGGAAAGGGTTTGGCACGACCCACGGCCGTGTAGAACAACCGCACACCACCCGAAGGCAACGCCAACGCACAGGGTGCTTGAACCTTGCCGCTGTCGAGATCGCGCGACGCCGCCACCCGTGCGCCGGGTTCTTTCGTCCAGTGATCGAGTTTGCTATTGATAAGAAATCGCTTTTCGGGCGGTACGGGCACACGCCCGTGGAGGCCAGTAGGAAGAAGCGCTTTCATGGAAAAAACTGTGTCGTGAAAGAGATGGAAAGTCAAGATCAGTTTAACCCATCTTTACCCGCGAACGGGTAAAGATGGGTTAAGGTTCGGATCCCCCTCACCCGGGGCCGGTGGGCCGAAGCGGCCATCGGCCCCGACCTCCCCCTCGTCGGGGGGAGGTGAATGACGGACAGACTCGAACCCAGGAATAAACCCGTGGAGAGGGCTGGGGTGAGGGGTCGTGCGCAATCCATGCCAATGGTCTTTCAGCGCGAAACTTTCAGCGCAATTCCACCCGAATACGCACCATCCACACGCTATTGGTGGCGTCGAAACTATCGGGAATGGCCTGCCAACTGAGTCCGAGGCGATCATAGATCAGGAGCAGATGCTGATCGTCCAACCGGGCGAGTTCGGTGTAGCAGGAGCTATATCCCCCCCTTCCCTGCTTGATCATCTCCTCGCTGGAACAGTTGATCTGCCGCGAGTCGGGATTGATGTGATCCCGGGAAGGCAGGCAGGCATTGTGATGCGCAAACAGATCGACCGCCTGCCAGTCCGTACCCCGGCCATTGGCATTGAGCCAGACAAAAACTCCGGAGCGTCCCCCGGAGAGGGCCACCACGCCACTGGGTAACACTTGAAGACTGGGCTCGACCGATTGGGCCGGCATGGCGACCGGTGCGGACCACGTACGGCCTTCGTCGTCACTCCAGGTCTGCCCGTAGGGAACAAACGAGCCATTGCGAAAGACACATAGAATTTGTCCGTTTGCCAAACGGCAAATCGCCGATTCACACGGACCTTCCGGTCCCTCCAATGGGCAGTCGCTACCGGCGATGAGCGAACGGATTTTCCACTTGTACCCGTCGGCGGATTCAGCCAGAACCAGCGAATAGCGCGTATCGCCTTCAAAATAACCGTAGAGGGTCGCAATAAATTTCCCATCTGACGTGGTGAGGCTCTGGCCGTTGAAGACAAATCCGGCGATACCCATATCGGGCGCAAGGGACCGGGTGGGGCGCGGCCAGCCGGTCACCTCAATGGCGCCGCTCATGAACCGTGCCACGCCATCCGCCTGGATCAGATTGCCCGAGGCGCCCATGCCATCGGGTCGGGGCCGGAGATAATACGGCAACATCAAGGCCGATCCGTCCGGCAACTGCACATGACTGAGCCCGGCGTCCAGAAGCAGGCGGGGTTCGTCCCACGTCAGCCCCCCATCGCAAGAGCGGGTGAGATGCACCGCTGAACAGGGAACATGTTCATCGCCATACGGAGAAATACATGCAAACAGATCGCCGTTTCCCAGGCGAATGAGCGAAGGGAACCAGCAAAAACGCTTGGTGCGCCGAACCAGAACGGGTTCAGCCAAAGTCACCCGCAGTCCGTTCAACTCAATCGGCTTACGGTCTGTCCATTGGGTCGGGTTCATTAAGGTTCCTCATCCTTCTTTGTTGTAGCCGCGCTCTACGAGCGCTTTCTTCCATAAATTCCGCTCATAGAGCGGTGCTACACCTATTCTTGTTGTAGCCGCGTGCCTGCCCTGAGCCCGTCGAAGGGCTATGAACGCCTCTTTCCGGCATCACCCCTGCGTATCAATAACCCGACTCAGGATGGTCTTGCAGGGCCGGCCTTGCGCGTCCGGATATTTAAACTCGGAATACACCAACAGGGCGCGCGTGTCCGACACCGCGATCAGGCCGGAATAGGCGCAGGTGTGTGTATTTGTATGCGCATTATCGGTGCCAGGATCGATCACCGTGATGCGGGGATCCCACTGGCGTCCACTCGGATCACGCGTTGCGCGCAGGAAAAATCCAGGGCGACCATAAGTGGCCAGGGTGACGCCTGATTTCAGGGTCAGCAACTGCGGCCAGACACCGCGGTCATCGAAAACCGCCGGGCGGTTCCACGTGACCCCGTCATCTTCGGAACGAGCCCAGTAGAGCGGCGCGTTGTCAGAACCCCCATTGCCGTCCTCGGATCGTAGCAGGACGAATAGGGAGCCATCCGGCATTTCATTGATCTGGGGTTCGGAGAAGCCGTCCCGGGCATCCCAATGCCGATCAGCCGAGAAATCCGGCTCGTAGGGAATGGCGCCGATTTCGCGCCAGGTTCGTCCGAAGTCGTTCGAGGCGAGGATCACGGTCAGAAATCCCCGATTGGCAATGTTTCGGCGACGGCCGAGGAAGCGCGGGGGCATGGTATAGAGCGTGGCGATCAAACTGCCGTCAGACGCAACATGGATTCGATTATGTTCAAAATGAGGGACGACCAATACCTGTTCCGTGACCGTCCGAACATCGGCGGCTTTATTAAAAGTCACCGTCGCCCATTCCTGTTTCCATTCCGAGGTGCCGCGCGCCAGCCGTAAAAAGGGCCACGCTCGGGTCAGTTCCTCTGGTAAGGCATCGGCGCCGTAATACTCAAAGTCCGCATAACTGGAATGGCGGGAGGCCATCGGGGGGGGAAGGGCCATGCCGGCAACGGGGAAGGCTTTGGTGCAATCGGCGAGCAGTCGGTCGCCGTTTGGCAGCAACAAGCCACCGGGCGAGGAGGGCGCATCAACTCGTTGCCAACTGTGTCCCTCGTCCCGGGAAATCACATGGCCATTAGAAAGTCCATAGGAGGTGGCCGAGTCGGCATGCAAGTGAACGGTGACATGCAGGGAGCCATCGGCCAAACGCTCGATCCAAGGGAACTGATAGGGGCCCCAACCGACGATTTCAGGGGGTGCTTGAACTACGACCACGGGTTCGCTCAAGGCCACTGTTGTGACAGGGTGATTGTTATTCATCGAGACGTTTCCTTTCAAATGTTCTGCCTCATGAGCCTCGTGCCCCCCCCTCAAAGCTGCGCCTGACGGCTTGCTTTGCACGGAACATCGGACGCTTTCAGTCGTTCCACATCCAATAGATCCTGCGGTCGATGGGCGGCCTCTTTGGATTTTATGAGATCGGTCCGGCCCAGAATGTGAATGGGAACCCCGTCATAGGTGCTTTCCGTCTTGTTTTTCCAAGCGGCATCGAACTCCACGCCTTGAATACCCATCAAAATATCAATCCGGTTAGGTTCAATGCCAATCTGATAAACCATTTCCGAATCCGTAAAATCTTCCGGGGTAATCTGTCCGAGCGGCGCACCAAAAGCTTTGAGAGCCGCCCACACACGTCTGGCATTCTCTTCCGTGGGTCTCACCCAGATATCGATATCCTTGGTGTAGCGCGGCTCCGCATAGAACACAACCGCATGAGCCCCGACAACCAGAAATTCAACGTGCTCGTCGGAGAATGTTTTGAACAGATCTTTGTAATCTCGGTTGCCGGCCATGTTCACCTCTGATCAGGTTGACCTCTGCCACCATGTCCCACATGGCGGCAAAACGGGCTTCATGCCCGACCTTCCGCCAAAACTCCCGGTCAAACGAGGTTTCGTCCCCCCCCCGCCGAACCATTTTTGCCATGATAACCCGGTCTTTCATCTTCTCTTTTTATCAAAAAATACCAAACCTCACAATAAAAGGTTCATTCTGACGCGGGGAATTAGGGACCTATTAATAGTCCAAATCGTGGATTGACGCAAGAATCTGCTGCTCAGCAACCATTTAGCGATGCTGAGTTGATCAGTCGTCTGCGGATATTTTACGGTCGGCCCCTGATCAACCAGTTCGCAGCGACTATTAACGTGTCCCTTATCTCCCCCGTACAACAGCGGCGCGGTTGGTTTCATCGAAGCGAAGTTGCGCCCCGTGGCTTTGTCCACCAGCGACACGATTCCACCATGGCGCGCAGAATCAAATCCAATACGGGTGTTGTCCGTTTCCAATGTGACGATGGCCGCCATGCTGGGAGTGGCCAGAAGAGCGATGAACCGATGGAAGCGCATGTCAGAATTTCTCCGCCATCACCGTTTTCAACTCATGCTATCTGTCCCTGTTCCCTGATTATCTTCGCGCTAATTTCCGGTGAGGGCGACGAAGACGCCGGCACTCCAACCCATCATGGGGGCGGCCTTATATTCACCGCCGGCGACCACGCCGGTCTCCGCGTCGGTTTTCTCCCAGAGTTGGCCTGTTTTCTCGAAAAGGCGGATGGCCGTGGCCACGTATTTTCCGGCAATACGTTGGGCATCGGTTTCGTAACCGTAACGGCGCAGACCGGCGACCAACATCCAGGCCATGGGAGGCCAGGCATTGGGGAAAGCCCACTGGTAGTCCCGGCAACCGGGAACATCGGAGGTGTAGGCTATGCCATGCTTGCGCTCGAAGAGCGGGAGGTTGGCGACCAGGCGGGCGGCTTGTTCGGGGCTGGCGACGCCGGAGAAGAGCGGTTGGTAGCCGGTTAGCGCGGGCACGGTGCTGTGGCGTTGATTGACAAAGTCGTAGTCGAGAAAGAGGCCCTGCTCCTCGTTCCAGAAATAACGGTTCATACGCGCACGGCGGGAAGTTTGTCGTTCGATCCAGAGCTTGTGATCACCCCATCCCAAACGCAGGCTGAAGTCAGCGAGCACCGTTTCGTATTCAAAGAGCAGGGCATTGAGATCAACCTGACAGAAGTCGCGGCAGCGTCGGTCGAAGCGGGGTGTAAAATCGCAGGTGGCTTCGGCTTCCGCCAAGTAATGGCCGCCGATGCGGACTTTGTCAGCGTAGGGGGCGTCGCTGGACAGAAAGGGGAGACGTCGGTGAATGCCGTCGTAGAACTGGGCGCAACCTTCGGCGGTCTCGTGGTGGCCGTATTGGGTGAGCCCGATAGGGCTGTGGCGGGCCGTAGTCCAGAAGTGATACTCCTGGCGCAGGCCCTCGGCGCACTCGATAAGGAAGGCGTGATCGCGGGTCTGCCCTGATCCTGGTGCAGAAGTGGCCGCGAGGTAGTCGGTGACCATGCGGCAGAGGTAGGGCGATTGGGAACGGTTGAAGAGGGCAACATGATTGGGCATGTAACCCTGGCGGCGGATGAGCCAGAGCATGTTTTTGATATTGTTTTTTGCGGTATCGACATGTCCATGGCGCAGCAGGCCCAGGTTCGTAAAGTAGGTGTCCCAATAAAAAAAGAAGGAGAAATGGCCTTCGCCCTTGATGCAGGGAGAGGTGTAGGGAAAGGGGAGATCATCACCCATAAAGCCGGAGCCATTGGCGTCATGGTAGATGGAGCGGGGCCAGTTGGCTTTAATGTAGTCCAGAACCGGTTGAGTATTCATAGGTAAGCGTGAGAATAACAATGCCTGCCCGCCGGTGTAAAAGGAATTCTATAGCCGGAAGAGGGCGCAAGTCAGTTCTGCGGGTGCTAAAATCGTACCGACAAGGGGGTCAGACTCGGTGCTATCTCAGTGTACTCTGTGGCTAATCCTTCTCTTTTACTTCACAACCAATTCGCGCGGTGAGCCGGTGAGGACTTCGTTCCCCTTTTCCGTAATGAGCACGGTCTCGCTCATAGCGGTCCCGTATTTCCCGCCCTTGCGCAACGAGGTGGTCGCGTGAAAGCACATCCCGGGTTCCAGCACGAAGTCCGCGTCCACGGTGACGCACACAGGCGTGTCGTTCCAGTCGGGCGGGAACCCGATGCCGACGGAATACGCGTAGCACCCGTGCCAGATAAGTTCCTCCGATATCGGCAACCACGCTTTGCGCGCTTTTTGGGCGACGTCCGCCGCGAACGCGCCCGGTTTCAGGTTCTCTATCAGCACGTTCAGGCTGTCCCTGCACGCATTTGCCGCGGTTCTTATTCCTTCAGGAACAGGCGCTATTGCGACTGTCCGCATAAGCGGGGCCGAGTACCGGCAGATGCAGGCGCCTATCTCGATGAATATCGAATCGCCGGGATCGATCGTCGTGCGCCTGAACGTCGAATGCGGGATGCCCGAACGCTCGCCCACGGTCACGATCGGGTCGATGCACATAAACTCGCTCCCACCCCGCACCGCGACGTCGAACGCCCGCGCCGCAATGTCATTGTCGGTCGCTCCCGCGCGGGACTCGTCCATCGCCGCCTGCATCGACTGTGTGGTAAGCGATCCCGCCTGTTTCATATACGCGATCTCGGCAGGGCTCTTCCTGACCTTGAGGGGGAACAGTATCGTGTCCGCATCGACGAGCTCCGCGCCGGGAAGGCCTTTCCGCAACCCGTTGTACCGATCCACCGTGAGCGCGGACAACTGCACGCCGATCCGTTTGTTCCCGAACCCGCGCGCTTTCAGTATCCTGCACGTCTCCGCGACAGGGTCCGCGAATATTACGGGAAAGGTCTCACGTTCCTCTGTCCACCCGCCCACCCGCGCGTTCAGCATCTCGAAATCCGACGCGATGATCACGGGCATACCGATCGCGGGCACGATCGCCGCGTGGTACGCCACCATGTAGCACGTTTCGATGCCCGTCAGAAAGCACACGTCCGCGCGGTTGCTGACCAGGAACGCGTCCAGTTTCAGTTCCGCCATCGCCGCCTGCGTCCGCGCCAGGCGGGATTTGTACTCGTCCCCTGTAAACGCGAGATTTTGCAAACTCATTCGATGAGGCCTCGTGTTGTTTTAACTCTTCGTAAGGCGAAACAACGTGAGCGCGTTGGTTCGCAGGATCATCGTCTTCTCTTCGTCGCTTAGGTCCGCGTGGTCGATGCGGGCGCGGTGCATCGGCGAAAAATACAACGGCGTGTCCGTGCCGTACAGGATCCTATCCGCGCCGATCTCCTTGGCCGCCCATTCGAGAAGCCCCGGCGTGATCTGCTTTGCGCTGGAGGTGTCCGTGAATATATTGCCGTGCTTGCTTCGCCGTATGGCCTGCACCTGGTGGGTGAGATCGTTGTCCCAGCCGCACCCAAGATGGGCGAGGATGATCTTGACGCCGGGAAAATCGTCCGCGAATACAAGAAAATCCTCCGGCATACTGTTCTGCTCCCCGCTATGGGTCTCGAGGATGATGTTGTGCTTTCCCGCGAACTCGAATATCTCTCTGCCGCGCTCTTTGATCGGATAACCGTGCTCTTCGGGATGGATCTTGACGCCCACGCATTTCGGAGACTCGAGCATCTCCAGCGCCTGCGTATAGGTCTCCGGCTTGAGAGGATCGACCACCGCCCATTGCAGAAGCTCGGGAACATTTGCGATCTCCTTCGCGGTCTCCGCGTTACCCCGGATTGGGTCGCCGCCATTCCGCGGGAGGAGCGCGCGCAAGGACGACACTATCGAGATCGCGGTGTTCGCCTTCTTCGCCCGCCCCACGACGACATCGACGCCTCCCGAATAGAGATCGTCAATGAACTTGTTCGGGGCCCCGCGGTAGATACCGAGGTGCGCGTGCACGTCGATCGCCTGGACATCCGTTATAGGCATTGAAGGGGCTCCTTTGAGCCATTATAGTTCCATTAATTCCGGGTAATAGTTATTCATCCAGACGCGGAAATCGGCAAGGTGCTTTTCCGTGCATGATGGATACGGAGGCCTGCACTGCCTGCTCGTTTTCAGGAAGCCCGCGCTCAACCCGAGCACGCGATCTATGGCGCTGTCTTCGCAACCGACCGTGAACATCGGTTTCAGGCCTTCCTCGCACATATGGTCGTACTTGGCCATCCATTGGTTCAGCTCGTCCCATTTCTCCTTCATCCGGAGTTCGAACACCATAAGCAGGATGCGGGGATTCTGGTAGATGAACGAACTACAGCACCCGATCGCGCCGTACGGCCCGAGCTTGCCCCACTGGTTCTCGCCCACGAACACATTGTACATCTTGCTCAACTCCATGCACCCCTCGGGGCTGTTGCCCAGCGTGTTCGCGTTGCTCTTCACGCCGATGACGGCGGGCACCGCCTGATGGATCTGCTTGTGCTGTTCCAGCGAGATGGCCTTTTTGGCGCGCGTGGTCTCGTAGATCGTCATCGGCATACCCGGCACTGCGTCCGCGACGTCCTTGAAGAACTTAACCACTTCCGTGTCCGGCACCTCCATCCAGAACGGCAACGCCACCTGTATCGCGTCCGCGCCCTTGTCCGCCGCGTAGCGCGCGCGTTTGATGACCCCGAGGGTGTGCAAAGCGGTACAACCGATCATAACCGGCGTCTTCCCTTTCTTGCATTCCTGTATGGTCGCGTCAACGACCGCCGTGAATTCGTCGTATTCCTGTGCGTAAAATTCTCCCGAGGTGCCTCCGGTATACACTCCCGGCACTTTCGCTGCGCAACAAGCCGCTATGTCCGCCCTGTAGGTTTTGTCGTCATACGACAGATCGGACTTCCACGCCACGGGAAGTCCCGCCCACGGCCCGATGAACTGTTCTCTTTTCAGCATGGTCTCTTCTCCTTTGCTACCCAGATTACACTTTCATAATTCTTACTTCATACTTCATAATGTCTTATGAAGGAGCGCTTTCATGGGGAAAAGTGTGTCGGGATAGGGGTGAAAAGTCAAGATCGGATCAAAAACGTGCTGGTTGAGACCACCGAGGCGTGGCTGGGGAAAACACCGTGAGTTGAAGGAAAGGCGGTATTAGTCTTCAGAGACGTGACCCCTTTTATCACCATGAGAATGCCGCTCCGTCTTCTGCGGTCGGCCAGGTTTCACGCGGGGCGGTCAGTCCCGAACACATCAATCCTTCCGTAAAATCTCGATCTGGTCGAAGTCGATCCGCCCGGTGGGCAGATTGGTGACCTGGACG
>CAZCDO010000069.1:0-17511 GCA_964497135.1 uncultured Verrucomicrobiota bacterium | reverse complement strand
CGCGGACCGGGGAGATAACGGTGCCACCGGATTCCTGGTAACCGAAGGCTGAATCTCCGCGGAGGGTGATATGGTTGGGGGGGAAAATGGTGTCGGTGAGGTAGCGGCCGGGCGGGAAAAACAGGACCCCACCGGGCCCGGGCAGGGCGGCGATGGCGGCGCGGATGGCCAGGGTGTCGTCGGTGGCGCCGTCGCCGAGTGCGCCAAAATCGCGGACATTGACATGGGGAGTCATCGGGTCAGCCTTTCAGATTGAGTTGCAGAAGACGGTTGGCGTTTTGCCACATGATTTTTTCATATGCCTGACGGGAAATATGGCCGGCATCGCGGTGTTCCTGGAACCACTCGATATGGGTCATAGTATTGTGGATGGAACAATAATCCAGGCCGAGGAAGAGGCGGTCCTGAAACTCCTCGATGAAACGGAAGGCGTGCGCGGGGTCGCGCTTGAGGGCATTCAATCCACTGCTGGCGGAAAGATCGCCGTTGAGATTGGAATATTTCCGGAGTAATTCCGGGAGGCGCCCGCCGGGGAGGACCGGGCCGGGCGGGTACATGTTTTTCTCGGCCAGCGTAACGCCGCCGCTGATTTCGCTCCAAAAGCTTAAACTGTGACCGAGGAAGTTGAGGCGCGGGTATTTTTGGAGGACCTGTTCAAAACGGGGGAACCCGAGTTCGTCGATCAAACCGTAGGAATTGACATCGGCGGTGATGGTATGAAAGGTCAGGGGAAATCCCACCTGTTCACAGGCGGCGAGAAGTTTGTCGAGCGAGGGATCATCCCAGGGAATGCGGGCGGTGACTTCCCCGATGCCTTTGAATCCCAAGGCTTTGCACTGGTTGAGGATTTCAAGGAAGTCGTCGGTGGTGATCAGATCGGGCCGTCGGGGAAGGCGGGGATCGATGTTGCAGAAGGGGATAAAGCGGCCGGGGAAACGTTCACAGATATGGAGCACCTCGCCCCAGCTTTGTAGTTCGGCGGGGGTTTCGGGATTGGCGAGGGGCAGGATGACGGCCTGGTCGATGCCTTTGGCATCCATGAGGGCGATTTGCTGTTCCATGGACATGAATGTGGTGGGGGGATTGCCGTAGCGGCGTTTGGGAAAGGCGAAGACATGGGCATGGATATCGATAATCATGGAATCTCTCCGGTTGATAGATGCCGTGGAATGCTATATCCCACTTCCCCGTGAAGTCAAGGCTGCTATTTTCAGCCGGTTCATTCCGCTGTGAATACGCGGCTAGATGGCACCCGCCGCGAGGCTGAATTGGCGGGCCCAGGGGTCATCATTTGACGGGAGTTCCTGCCCGGTGGCCGATAATAGGTCCTGGGGGGAATAGAGTTGGCCCTGACGAACAACGAGAGGGAGTTCGGGGGATTCCGGAATGCGCTCCAGGGGATTGCCGCGAACGACGATGAGATCCGCCGCTGTTCCGGATGCCAGGCGGCCCCATTCCGGGTGGCCGAGAAAATTTGCAGCTTCCGTGGTTGCCGCCTGGATCGCCTGTTCGGGTGTCAATCCGGCCCCGACCAACAACTGCAGTTCCCGCCAGAGACTTAAGCCCGGCGGAACCGCACCGCAGGGGACATCGGTTCCCGCCAGAATGGGAACTCCATGTCGGAGCAATATTCCGACGAATCGCTGCGCGGCTTCCAAGGCTTTGCGCCATTGATCGGCCTGGGCGGGGTTCGGCGTGTTCACGGGCTGTCCCTGGGAATCCCAGTAGGCCAGTGTCGGCGTGGCGGTGAGCCCCAGTTCTCGGATCGCATCGGCGAGGTGCTGTTGCCGATCCGCCGTTCGGGCCAAATCCGGCAACCCCCACAGGTTGAGCCAACCCGGAGGATGGTCGGGCCAGAGATCGGCCAGGATTCCGTCGAGATGAAAGAACTCGTCCACACCGGCCCGGCCGGCCTGGAGCACTCCAGCCCCGGAACAATGCCGGGAGACCTTGAGTCCGGCGGCATGCGCTTCGCGAGTCATTGGCGCAAGCCAATCGGGCGGTAACCCGACATACAGTTTGATCCCGTCGACGCCGGCCTGGGCTGTTTCCCGGACCGCGGTAACGGCCGAAGGCAGGTCGGGACAGGCGCGCGAGACGAATTTATGGAAAGGGTGAGGGCCATCGAGGAGGGGCCCGACGCATAGGATTCGGGGCCAGGGCTTGCCCGGCCACTCGGAGCGACGGGCCAGAATCCAATCCAACTCGTTGCCGGTGTCGCGCACGGTGGTGACGCCCCAGGCGAGATATTGGGTTCCCTGCCGGGACATGAAATGAATATGGGTATCAATCAGGCCGGGGAGAATGGTGCAACCGGGATAGGTGCGGACCGGAATGGCGGGATCTAATTCGTTCGACGGGCAGAGGCCGGAAACGACCCCGTTTTGGACCAGGACCGCATGATCGATCCAGGTTCGGGTTCCATCAAAAACCCGATCGGCCGCACAGGCAAACCCGGCGCTCGATGAAGGAAGCCCGCTCATTTTGAAACCGGTTGGGCAGGGGCCAGGAGGCACAGGTTGAAAAGGCGGATATATTGCTCGGTGATGATGGCGCGGGTATATTTTTCATGGACCGTTTTCTGGGCGCCGGCGACCAGTTTCATGCGCAGGTCGGTGTTTTCCAGGAGGCGGCGCAAGGCCCGGGTGAGTGCGGCCCCGTCGGCGGGCGGGATGATCAAGCCGTTCTCCTCATTTTTTAGGACATCGGGGATTCCGCCCACCGTGGTGCCGATGGCGGCGAGACCGGAGGCGAGGGCTTCCAGCAGGGCCAGAGGGAACGCTTCGTTCTCCGTGGGGAAGGCGAAGATATCCGAGGCCATGAGATAGTCCTCCACATTTTTGACGGCACCGGTGAATCGGACGCGGTCTTGCAAACCGTGTTCGACGACAAATTGCCGGATCTGGATTTCGCAGTTGAAGATATCCACGCCCCCCGCGCCGGCGATGACGAGCGTGGCTTGGGGAAATTCGGGGGCGAGTTCTTTCCAGACCTCCAGGAGATTGGGCAGACCTTTATAGGACACGAGCCGGCCTGAAAAGATGATCAGCGTATGACCGAGCGGTAGTCCCAGTTTTTCACGGAGGGCGCGTTTGCCGACGGGCTCGACGGGATGGAACCGATCCACATCGACGGACTGGGCGATGACCTGCAGGCGGTCCGGGGGAACTCCACTGGCGAGATATTCGGCGGTCATATCCACCGAGAGGCTCACAAACGCTTGGGCGCGGGCCAGGAAGGAATTCCGGAGCTTGAGAAACAGGCGGACCGGCCAGGAGGATAACCCCAGATTCATGTTCTTGAGTCCGCCTTTGAAGAATTCGCCGGACATTTCGCCACAACTTTCGGCCTTGAGCACAGCGGGTTTGCCGAGGATGAGTTGGATGAACACGGCGGTCAGGCCCAGGGCCCGGAAGCCGGGAACGAGAATCAGATCGTATTGCCGGCGAAGGCGAAAGAGGGTGGGGAGAGCGGAGAAGACCATGAGCCAGCGGGCACGCGAGCTGCGGGACGTGGGGCCGACGCGGTAAACAGGGGCGTTTTCGACGATTTCGCGGGCGGGCAATTCCGGGCTGGAGCGGCGGGTTACAATCAGAACGGGCAGTCCTTCCTTCATGAAACTGCGGGTCATATTCACGGCCTGGGTTTCCATGCCGCCTACGACGGGGTAATAGCTTTCGAGGAGCATGCAAACACGGGGGGCAGTGGGGGTGGGGGTCATGATTACTCCGGGCGGGGGTTGCGAAAGGAACGAAGCAGTTCACGGAGATCGGAGGGGCGCCAGATCCGGCCGGCAATCAGCAGGAGGAAGAAGGCGGCGGTGATGGCGGCACAGGCGATGAACGGGTGGGCTTGAACGGGGGGCAGAAGGAAGGCGGCGGCCGGGAGGAGGCCGGCGGCGAGAACGCGACCGAACTGGGGGAAAATGAGACGGAAGGGGGTTCGATAGTGGAGGGCAAAGACGGCGGCCATGGTGAGATAGCCCAGGACCGTGGCCCAGCAGGCCCCGGTCGAGAGTCCTTGGGGAATGAGCGCGAGGCCGGCGAGCGCCATGACGATCGAGCCCCCGGCAACGGCCTGGAGGAAGGTGGCCGGCTGTTTTTCGAGCAGGGCGTAATTCATGCCGACGGTGGCCACGAGGATGGCGGGGGTGGCCAGGGTGATCACGAGGGCGTTCCGGACGACGGGCAGAAATTCCGGACCGAGACAGAGGGCGATGGCGGTCGGTCCAAAACCGAGCAAAGCGTAAAATGAGAGGACCAGGGCGATGGCGCAATAGCCGGCGATCCGGCCCTGCCAGCGGGCGATCGATTCGGTATCGCCCCGGGCGTGGAGCGCGCCGAGGGCGGGGATCAAGGTGGACAGAATCAGGCTCAGGAACGTGGCGGTCAACAACAGGAACTGGTTGGCGACATCGTAATAGGCCACTTGTTCGCTGGATCCGGTGATCCATTTCACGAGGACATTTCCCGCGCGTTGCATCAAACCATAGAGAAAGGCCGGCAGGTAAAAGGCCAGGCCGAACATCAGGAAAGGGGTGAAATTTTGGAAACGGATGGCGGTCCAGCGGCGGAAAATCCAGGCGCGAGTCCAATACAGGCCGATGAGGGTGAGCGCGACTTCGTTGAATAGCAGGCCGGCAATGGCGCCGGTCAGGCCGAAGGGGAGATAAAGGCCCCAGACCAATAAAAAGGTGAAGGTGCTGCGGAGGACTTCGCGGGCGGAAAAACAGGCGATTTGATTGCGCCCGTAGAGGATGAGGAAGAGGGTTCCGGCGATCCGGTTAAAAACCAGGGTCAACCCCAGAAGGACATACTGCGATAGGGGAAAAAAGGCCCAGGCGGGGTTGAGCCAGCCGGCCAGACCGAAGATCAACCAGGCTCCCACGGGCAGGAGCGTGCCATAGATGAGACTGCCCTCGATGAGCGACCGGGAGGGGGGATCCTCCAGGTCGGAGGTGCCGTCCGGCAGGAAACGGCCGAACATCTGGAGAAAACCGAAGTCGGTCAGCATGTCGAGAATCAGAAAGATGGACATGTAATAGACATAGCGGCCGTAATCGGTGTCGCCCATGAGGCGGGGAATGAAGGTGACGGAAAGGAGGACAAACGGGTAGCGGAGCACCCGCCAGAGGGTTCCGACGGAGACCGTGCGCATCGTGGTTCGATGCAGGGCAGACCGATCGGTGGGCGGGAGGGAAGGCATGCGGTCAGGCCAATCGATTGAAAGCGGTGAGGGTGTCGCGGGCACAGCGGTCCCAGGTGAATTCCGCGGCGCGGACGAGACAGCGCCGGACGAGATCGGCCCGCAGGACGGGGTCGGTCCAGAGCCGTTCGAGGGCATTGGCCATGGCGGCGGGATTGAAGGGATCGACGATCAGGCCGGCGTCGCCGGCGACTTCGGGCAGGGCTCCGGTTTGGGAGACGACGGGGGGACAACCACACGCCATGGCTTCGCAGACGGGGATTCCGAATTCCTCGTAGACCGAGGGGAAAAAGAGGCCCTGGGCGAGGTTGTAGAGAAGAGGGAGTTCGGTCTGCTCCACCCAGCCGAGGAATTGCACATCGTCCGCCGCGCCATCGTCCGCCAGACGGTATTCGTCGTGATATTTTTCGCACCCGATACCGGTGACGACCAATTTGCAGGGGGTTCGTTGGCGGAGCAGGCGGAAGGCGGCGATCAGGTTTTTGAAATTTTTACGCGGATCATACCGGATCACCGAGACCAGGAATTTTTCAGGCAGGTTGTGCTTCCGGCGATAGGCCTCCAACGCGGACCGGTCCTCAATGACTTTAAAGTTCTGGTTGGTTCCGAGGGGGATCGTGGCGATTTTTTCGGGGGGGACCTTGAGGATGCGGATGAAGTCGTCGGTGGTCAGCCGGGAATTGGAGAGAATCAGGTCGGCTTTTCGGCAATACAGGGGCATGAAGGCCTTGATATAGGCAATGCCGAGAGGGTCATAGAGTTCGGGATGGACGAACCAACTGGCGCCATGGATGGTCATGGCGGTTTTGCGCCCGGTCAGGAAGGGGACGGTGAATTTGGGATGGAAGATCAGGTCGAGATGATCGGCCCGGGCGGCCCGGGGAATTTGGACCTGATCCCAGATGACTTTAGACGGTGCGGGAATGACTTTTTCGGTCACCTGCGGAAAGCGGGAATACGTGCCGAGGAGGAGCGGGTTGCGATAGTAGAGCACGTAGGAATTATGGAGATCGAGCGGGAGCAAGGCGTCCATGAGGTTGCGGCAATAGATGCCGATTCCCTGGCGGTCCTCATAGGCGCGTAACATGACACCGATTCGCATGGCCGATGTATCCTTCCGGTTCCGATCGGGATTTCCCAAGGGGGTGTTACCCTTCCATATTCCCCCATCCAAATCAAGAAATTAACCGGGAAGGACCGCATTCCGCTACCGGTTGCCGGCAGGAAGAGCGGTGAATTTCTCCAATTCGCATTGCAGGCTGGCCATCTGGTAGGGTTTTTGAATAATACCCGTGACTCCCTGGCCATCGAAACGATTCAGGACATCCTTTTCACTATACCCGCTGGCGAGGAGTACCTTGATATCCGGCTGAATTTCGCGCAGGGCCTTCAAGGTGGCGACGCCATCCATGCCCGGCATGGTCAGATCGAGCAGCACTCCATCAATTTGCCCGGCATGTCGCCGGAAAATGCCGATGGCGTCATAACCATCCACGGCCGTGACCGTTTGAAAACCGAATCGATGGACCATTTTCTCACAGACCGTACGCACCATTTCCTCGTCATCGACGATGAGAACGAGGTTGGAGCGGGGTGTGGCGGCGACGGATATCCGGGGAGGGGGGGTGTCCGGAGGGGCGGGGAGGTCGGCGGTGAATTCCGCGACCGGGAAGAAAATATGGAACGTGGAACCGCGCCCGACCTCGCTATCGACCAAGATGGCGCCTTTGTGGGCGCGGACAATGCCGAGGACCGACGACATTCCAAGGCCGCGGCCGGTGGCTTTGGTGGAGAAGAAGGGATCGAACATGCGGCGCTGGGTTTCCTCATCCATGCCGGATCCGGAATCGGTGACTTCGATGCAGACAAAGCGGCCAGGGGGGGGCTTGTTCTCAAGCCGGCTTTTTTGGAGGAGTTCCGGGGTGCAGGTTTGAATCCGGGTGGTCAGATTCACCTGGCCGTCGCGGTGGCCCATGGCTTCGGAGGCGTTGATAATCAGATTCATGATGATCTGCTGGATCTGGCCGGCATCGGCCAGGATGGGCGGGAGATCGTGGCCGAGTTGGACATTCAGGGCGACGTTTTTAGCGATGGCAGCTTTAAAAATATGGATGTTGTCTTCCACGACGGAGTTGAGATTCAGACTGGAAAACATAAACCGACCATTGCCGGAATAGGCGAGCATCTGGCGGGTTAAATCGGCGGCCCGGTGGGCGGCATGCATGGCTTTGGCGATGCCGGAGCGGATCGTGGCCTGGGGCGGGAGCTCATCCTGGATCAGTTCCAGGTTGCCGAGGATGGCCATCAGGAGGTTGTTGAAATCATGGGCAATGCCGCCGGCGAGCATTCCCAAGCTTTCCATTTTTTGGGTATGCAGGAAGCGCCGTTCCAAATCGAGGCGTTGTTCCTCGGTTTTTTTGCGTTCGGTGATGTCGACATTTGAGCCCACGTATCCCTTGACGATATCGTTTTCGTCGCGCATCGGAGCCACGGTGCCGAACACCCATGTGAGGGTTTGATCGGGAGCGAGGAACCGATATTCGAATCCCCAACGGCCTTCCGAGGCGAGGGCGCGATACCATTTTTCGCCGACGGTTTCACGGTCGGCCGGATGAATGGCCTGGATCCATCCCTTGCCCAGGGCCTGGTCCGAAGTGAATCCGGACATGTGGGACCATTCGCGGTTGACGTAGGTGCAATCGCCGGCGGCATCGGTAAGAAAAATCCCGATGGGCACGCATTCGACCAGGGTACGGAAGCGCAGTTCGCTGTCCCGCAAAGCTTCCACCCAGATCTTCCGGGCCTTGATCAGCCGCCATTCCCGCAAAGCCCGCTCGACGGTGCGAGGAAGGGCGGCAAAGGTGTCGGGGGATTTAACCACATAATCGATGGCGCCGGACTTGAGTGCCTCGACCGCAGATTGCTCATCGCCCTGGCTGGTCATGATCAGGATGGGGAACGGTTGATTCTCCAGGGGGGTGGTCAGGAGTTTCAACGCGCGCCCGTCCGCCAGATTGAAATCGACCAGGGCGATGTCGGGAATGGGAAGTTGTTGAGCGAGATCGTGGAATTCGGCGAGCGAGGAGGCCGTCCGAATGACGGTGGAGGGGTCGGTGAGCAGGAGGGAACGACGAATGGCTTCGGTATGGGCCGACTCGTCCTCAACGACGATTAGAGTTAAGGGGCTCGCTTGCATCATTGACTGAAGGATCCCTTCTTTTAGGGTCCATGATAATCAGCGGTTCGGCGCGTGTCTGTAGTCCTTTTTCTCCGGCCGTTGTAAGGTATTTCTTACAAATCCAAGAGGGGGGGGGCATGGGGGATGGCATCGGGCAGAGTGAACCTCACGCAACACCCCTGACCCGCGCCGGGGGATTCAATCCAGATCCGGCCATGATACAGTTCGACGATCCGTTTGATCAAGGCCAAGCCTAAGCCGGTTCCATCGCTGGACGGGTCGAGTTTTTCAAACAAATCGAACATTTGGGTGTGATAGGCGGAATCGAGGCCGATCCCGTTGTCGCGCACAAAAAAACAGACTGCCGCCGGGGTGGCCTCCCAGCCGATCTCGATCCGGGGATGGGGTTGATCGCCCATGAATTTAACCGCATTGTCGATCAGATTCTGCCAGATCTCAACCAGGCGGATCCGATCGCCGGACAAAATCAATTCCGGAGCGGCCCGGACAATTTCCACCCGGCGGGTTGCAATGGGACCGGCCAGCGCCCGTAAGGCATCGGTGACCAGATTAGAAAAGGAGATGGATTCCGGGGGGTGGACGACCCGCCCGACGCGGGAGAGGGTCAGCAGGTCATCAAGGAGGGTTTTCATCCGGTCGGCGGCGGAATGCATAAAAGCGATATCCTGCTGAATGGCGGCGTCATTGGACATTCGCAAATCCTGTTTCAAAAAACCCAGATAGGTTTGGAAGGTGATCAGCGGCGCTTTCAGGTCGTGGGAGGCGGTGTAGACAAAGCGGTCCATTTCTTCGTTTTTTGCATGGAGGGCGTCTTCGGCGAGTTTGCGCTGGGTAATATCGGAGAACAAACCCATGATGTGATTTTTCCCGTTAAGCGAAACCGGGGCGGCGTTGATATCGACATAGATGATCCGACCATCCTTGCGCTGGCAGGGCGCCTTTGCGATCAGAGTTTTATCGCCGCGCACTTGCGCTTCGAATCCGGCCTGGATCTGGGGAAGCGACTCGGCGGGATGGATATCCGCCACGCTTTTGCCGATTAATTCCCCGGGGTTATATCCCAGTATTCGCTCGATGAAGGGATTAGCGAAATCGAACCGCTGGGTTTCCGGGTCGGCGACTAAAATGCCCGCCGCCGCATTGTCGAACAAGGCGCGAAATTGCTTGTTGGCCAGACGGAGCCGCTCGTTGGCGGACTTCAGTTCGGTGGTTTTATGGGTCAAGACCCTGCGCAGGGTGCGAGTCCAGATCAGGAGCAGCAGCATCAGCAGGAGGGCAACAAACCCGATGAGGAAAGGCAACAGCCGCGGATTTTTCCAAGGGGACGATCCATCCCCTTTGCGATGGATGAAATGGATATCCCCGGAGGATCTCCGATCAAAGCCGGTTTCGACGAGGCGCAGGAGTTCCTGGTTTTTCTTTTGGACGGTCCGACAAAACTCCCCCGCCAGGATCGGGGCTGACGGTTTGTATCGGTTGATCAGGCCGTTGTTATTTAAAAGACAGAGGGCCGGCGGCGGGGGCGGCTGGGCGGTGCTCGTCATAGGCGGGGCCAGGGGAAGGAGGCCCACGCAGAATAATATAAGGCCCTTATTCATATTGGTGATAAGCTAGCGCAATGGAGGTATTGGCGCCAGACAATTATGAGTCCTTGATTCTGGATCGGGCCCCCACATGGAATTTTGTTTCACGGGCATTGATTTGGCCGGGGTGGACATGATAGGATAACCCCCCTATATTGAATTGAACGAGGGTGGCCGGCGGGCCGGTTTTCAAGGAGTCGATGATGCAGGCGTTACAGAAAAGTTCTTTTGCCGGGGCGGCGGGCCCCCTGGTGTTGGTCATCATGGATGGAGTCGGGATCGGAAAATATCCGGAAGGGGATGCGGTTCGGACGGCGGTAAAGCCGACGCTGGATTGGTTGAAGGCGAATGCCCTCGCCTCCGAATTAAAAGCGCACGGGATGGCCGTCGGATTGCCGAGTGACGAGGACATGGGCAACAGCGAGGTGGGCCACAATGCGATCGGATGTGGCCGGGTTTTTGAACAGGGCGCCAAGCTGGTAAACCAGGCGATCGAAACCGGGGCTCTTTTTCAGGGTGCGGCCTGGCGTGAAATCATGGCCAATATCCAGACGAATCACTCCACCCTGCATTTTTTGGGTCTGTTCTCCGATGGCAATGTGCACAGCCATATCGACCAGTTGAAGGGCCTATTGCGGCGGGCTCGGGAGGAAGGGGTGTCCCGCTGTCGCATCCATGTTTTACTGGACGGACGGGATGTGGGGGAGACCTCCGCGCTAGAGTATGTCGATCCCTTCGAGGCGTTTCTGGCCGAATTGAACGCCACCGGGGTGGATTACCGGATCGCCTCCGGCGGGGGCCGCATGAACATCACCATGGATCGATACAATGCGAATTGGGAGATGGTGCGCCGGGGCTGGGAGACTCATGTCGGTGGAGTGGGTCCGAAATTTTCTTCCGCCCGGGCGGCGATTGACGCGCACCGTGCCGCCCATCCGCGGATTATCGATCAAGATCTGCCGCCGTTTGTGATTGCCGATGAGCAGGGTCAGGCTGTCGGCCCGATCCGCGATGGCGACAGTGTGGTGTTTTTTAATTTCCGGGGCGATCGCGCGATCGAAATTACAAAGGCCTTTGAGGACCCCACCCTGAAGGAATTTGTGCGGACGCCCAACCCCCGGGTGTGTTACGCCGGAATGATGCAATATGATGGGGACCTGAAACTACCGAAGCGATATTTGGTTTCGCCGCCGGCGATCGACCGGACGATGGGGGAATATTTGTCCGCCAGCGGGGTCCGCCAACTGGCGATCAGTGAGACCCAGAAATACGGGCATGTCACCTATTTCTTCAACGGGAATCGTTCGGGAAAGTTTAACGAACAACAGGAGGATTACGTCGAAATTCCCTCCGACATCCTGCCCTTTGAGCAACGGCCCTGGATGAAATGCGCGGAGATCACCGACGCGGTGATCCGGGCGATCGGCGAAAATCGGCACCGGTTCATCCGGTTGAATTTTCCCAATGGGGATATGGTGGGGCACACCGGGGTGTACGCGGCGACCCAGATTGGCGTCGAATGTGTGGATCTCTGTCTCGGCCGGATCCTGGAGGCGGTTCGCGCGGCGCAGGGAATTCTGCTGGTGTCGGCCGATCACGGCAATGCCGACGACATGTACGAGCATGACAAGAAGACGGGGGCGGTTTCCAAGGATAAGGCCAGCGGCCGGCTCAAGGTCAAGACCAGCCATTCGTTGAATCCCGTACCGGTTTATATTTTCGATCCGGCCGCGCCCCAGCGCTGGAGTTTGAGTTCCCAGCCGGGTTTGGGCATCAGCAGTTTGGCTGCGACCTGTTTAACCCTGCTGGGGTATAAACCTCCGGCGGATTACGATCCCAGCGTGGTGCATTACGAAGGCTGAAGGAACGCAACCTCAAGGTGAGTGGGCGGCTTCTATGCCCCGCCCGGTGCGGCATGTGTGCCGCCACTGCGGGGCCTGTTGCCGTTGGCCCGGCCCGGTCCGGCTTAAGGACGAGGAGCTCGACCGTCTGGCGGCGGCCGTCGCGGTGACTCCGCAACAGTTTGCGGCGGACTACACCCGGTTAACGGCGGACCGGCGGGGATTGACTCTGATCGAGCAGGCGGACGGCTCCTGTGTCTTTCTTCAGGAGACCGGCGAGTGCCGGGTCCATGCCGTCAAGCCGCAACAATGCCGCGATTTTCCCCTGAAATGGTATTTTCCGGGTGTCGAAAAATGTTGTCCCGGAATTCTGGAAATGGAATGATTCAAATTATGAGAAACCAAAACAACCCCGCGTCAAAACATTCGCGCTCACCCGCGCGCCGTTCCAACTCGTCGTTCAAGTCATCCGCCCGTCCGGCGGGGGCGGCCGGATCGAAGTCCGGTGCGCCGGTGGAAGCGGAGGATTTGCGGGAGTATCCGAAACAGATCCTGGCGCTCCTGGCCGAGCGGGGGGGGGAGCAACCCTTGTCGGCGGATGAAATCGCGCAAGCCTTGGGGGTCCGGGGGGGGGCGGTCAAAGGATTGGAAAAGCTGCTTACCCGGATGGCGCTAAACGGTGATATCGTCGTGATTCGCAAGAATCGGTATGCTTTGGGAAGCGTGGCGGATTTGGTGACCGGCTGTATGGAAACCCGGTTCGGCGACGGATTCGTGGTCAGCGCGGACGGCCGGACCTCAGTGCGGATTCGCGGGGGGCGGATGGATGTGGCCCTGCCGGGCGACCGGGTGGTGGTCCGGATGGATCCCCCCGATCAGGTCGCGCGCGGGGGAGTTCAGCGACGGGAAGGGCAGGTCATCCGGATTTTGGAGCGGGGGCGCCGGGTGATCGTGGGGACGTTGAGGACCACGGGTGCCTTCCATTATGTTGTGCCGATGAATCCGGGCTACCAGCAGGACTTTTATGTGACGGATCTCAAGGGCGCCCAGGTCGACGATCGCGTAGTGGTGCAGTTTGTCAATTGGGCCCATCGCCATGTCAATCCCGAGGGGGAAATCATCGAGGTTCTGGGGCCGGTTGAAAATCCATCCCTGGATACCCTGGCGGTGATCCGGCACTATAATTTGGCGGTGGAGTTTCCGGCGGAGGTGGTCCGGGAGGCGGAAACCGCGATCGCCCGGATGCAACAGCCCGGACCGCGGTTGGATTTGCGGGACCGGTTCATTTTTACGGTGGATCCAGACACGGCCCGCGATTTTGACGACGCCCTGTCGCTGGAGACCGATGCCCAGGGCCGGCGGGTTTTGGGGATTCACATCGCGGATGTGAGCCATTTTGTGGCACCGGGCACCGCGTTGGACCGGGAAGCCCTTCTGCGGGGCAACAGCGTTTATCTGCCGGATCGGGTATTGCCGATGTTGCCCGAGCATCTCTCCAATGGCTTGTGCAGTTTGAATCCCAATCAGGATCGCCTCGCCTTTTCGGTGATTTTGACGTTGGACGAGACCGGTCGGCCGGTGGCGAGCAAATTCGGGAAATCGATCATCCGGTCGGTGGTGCGGTTGACGTATGAACAGGCGCTGGCGGTGATCGAGACGCGGCCGGGGATGCGCAGTCCAGTGGACGGGATGGGGCCGGAGGTGGTGGCCTTGATCCACCGTTTGCATGCGTTGGCCCAACAAATCCGAGCCCGGCGCTTTGCCCAATACGCGTTGGATCTGGATCTGCCCGAAAGCAAGGTGGTGATTGGGCCCTCCGGGCTGATCGAGGATATCCGGCGCGTGGAAAACGATTTCTCGCACCAGATGATCGAGGAGTGCATGGTGGCGGCCAATGAGGCTGTGGACCGGTTTTTGAGCGGTCGGAATCTACCCTTGATTCACCGGTTGCATGAGGATCCGGCGCCGGAGCGCATGAACGAACTGGCCGACGATTTGCGCCAACTGGGGTTCCGGCCCGGCGATTTGCGCCAGCGCCGGCATTTGGCGGAGTTCGTGTTGTCCATCCGGGATGCCCCGTTGGGGGAGGATGCCCAGATGCTCGTTCTGCGCAGTATGAAGCGCGCCCTTTATTCGGCCGAGAAGGGCGGCCATTACGGGCTGGCCAAAAAATATTATGCGCATTTCACCTCGCCGATCCGGCGGTATCCCGATTTGGTGGTGCATCGGATCCTGGAAGCGACGCTGAATGACGGACGCCAGCCCTACCCGGTGACCGAACTGAAAAATCTGGCCCAGCATTGCACCCACACCGAGGAGATAGCGACCCAGGCCGAACGGGACATTATCGAGATCAAAAAATACCGGTTCCTCGCCCAACAGGTGGAGCGCAACAAGCCGGAATCCTATGACGCCGTGATCGTTCGGGCCAGCAATTTCGGGTTTTTTGTCCGGCTCTTCCGATTGGAGGTGGAAGGGTTGGTGCATGTCTCGACTCTGTCGGAGCGGTTTGTCCGATTCGATCCGGCGGCCCATGCCCTGCGGGTGGGTTCGCAGGTTTACGCCTCCGGAACCCGGGTGAAGGTGCATGTGGTCAAGGTGGATTTTGAAAAACGCCGGCTGGATTTTGCGCTGGACGACGAGCGGGCCAAAGACCGGGCCGCCGCCCCGGTTCCGGAGCGGTCCCAGAAGGCCTCTCACCGGCCGCAACGGCGCGGGCGCGGGCGGCGGGGCTGAGGGAGCCAGGAACAGGCAATCTGTGCTCCAACTTCCAATATCGGGAAGTTCCAGGTGTCGAGCACGATTCAGCGTTGACCTTTTAACACCACGGGTGTTGCAATAGCCGGTCGCGTGCGCCAAGCATTATCGGCAAAGTTGCCGAGAGAGGTCCCATCATGGCAAGGTATCCCGATCCAACAACACCCAAGGCCGCGCCCGATGTTCTCATGCGTCTGGATTATGATCCCTTCCATCTTATGCCGGAAGTTATTCCGCCGCACCCGCGGGTGTTAGCCCGGCCCGATCGGATTGACCGATTTCAGAATGTCCCGAGTTCTTTTCCCTGGCGTGACCGTGCGCTGGGTCAGTTGTCCGAGGCGTCCGAAGTTCTCGAGGTTTTGCCGGAACAATTCGACCTCAAAGCGGACCGGTCCATGAACCTTCGAATCTTGCGGGGCGTTGAGAGCGTCGCCTTGCTGGGGCTGTTCAAGCGGAACAAGGCTGGACGGGACCGTGCCTTGAAAGGATTGCGATTATTGGCTCAGGCCTATATCACCAGTCCGGTCCAGGGTGCAAACCATGGGGCACCCCATGATATCGCCGAAACAGCCTTTTGCCGGGATGCGGCCTGTGCCTATGATCTGTTGGCGGCGGAAGGACTCAGTGAAGCCGATGACTCGTTATTCCGCGAGATGTTTCAGGGCATGATCCGGGTGCTGGATGCCAATGGACATCGCGATTGCGGCAATCATGGGACGTGGAGTCAGGTGGGGCGACTGGCCATCGGCTCGGCGATGGGAAACCGCCAGATGATTCATGATGCGATGTATGGGGCGATGAGCGGCGGGGAATGGCGCTACGGCCTGATGCACTCTTTGCGCCATGATTTCCTGGCCGATGGCTGGCACTGGGAGCGGGTTCTGGGCTACCATGTCTTTACGTTGATGGTCATGGCGGAAGCCGTCGATATTCTCCAGGGGTTGGGGATTGATTTATGGCACCGCGACTGGCCGGCGACGGAGCAGAACGATCTTCACGACTTGCATCGCGGTTATGGTCCACCGGGTAGCCGGCGTTCCTTGAAGCCGATGTTCGATGTGGTGTTGTACCAGATGATGGGCGGCGGCGATTACAGCCTCCTCGGCGATTCGCGGCTGGTCAATGTGCGCGGGATCGGGATTTGGGGCGTGATCTTCAATCTGGCTTATGAAGCGTATGGCGATCCGGCCTATGCCTGGCTGTTGAATCGGTTGGAAGAGGATCCGATGCCCCGGATCGTGCCGGGCCTTTCGGCGACGCTTCAGGGGAAGGCTGAGTCGATCGCGGTGAGTCCTTTGGATTTCATCCGCATCGCGCATTCCCGATATCCGAAAGGCACCCAACCTTGGGCAAAAACGCAAAAGTTGGGATCCTGCGGCCGTCATGAGAATGGGATCTCGCATTTTCCGATCCAGGGTTCGGCGGTTCTGCGATCCCGTCCAGGCCGGATCGATACGCCTTCGGCTTTTCTATTCTGGGGCCCGCACAGCGCGGGGCATCAATCCCCGGCGACGCTGCATCTCGATGTGCATGATGGCGTTCATCCGATCACGACGGCCCCGACGATGTTTGACACCTACGATAATCCCCTCCATTTGACCTGGATCCGGACCACGGTGGCCCACAACACGGTGACGGTCGATGAGCGTCCGATGTTTCCCTATGATTGTGAAGGATCATCCATTTGGGAAGCCGACACGTATCGCGACCGGATATCCGATGGTGAGTGTTTGGGGTGGGGGCGGTGCGGCCCGGCGCGGTTTGTGCGCTCGCGCAATCACCTGGTTTATCCCGGCGTAACGCTCGATCGGACCATTCTCCTGGCGCGGGATTATTTATTGGATGTGTTTCGGGTGACGAGTCGGGAATCCCACCAGTATGATTGGGCCTTGCATTGCGCGGGCCTCCCCGATTTTCAAGGTGTCCAGTCGATACCTTCATTGGGGCAAGGCCGGGGCTATGCACACATCACCCAGCCGGCGCGGTTTCCCGACGCCGGGCGGTACCGTCTGCTGGAATGGATTCAGGCGAAGCGCTATCGGCGATGGATGATTTGGACGCCCGCGGGGCGGAATCTATTCGTCGGGACGGATCCGTCATATGCGAAAGCGCCGATCCTGGGGGGCACGGCGCCGATCTCGCCGGTGTTCACCCTGCTGGCACGCGAACAGGCGCGGGAGGCGGTTTTTGTGTCTCTCGGTTCCTGGCGACCGGGGGCCGATTTGCGGCTGGAAGTCGTCGGGCGAGCGCAGGCACAGGGCGACGTGTCGGTCCGGGTTTTCGGAGAACGAACCGGGACGGTTTGGAAATTCCCGTACGAAGGCGAAATTCAAAGTTTGTCACCACAAAGGCGGCGGTAAAATGAAGAGCACGTTGGGAAACAACGAATGCCAGAAGGAATCCGGGACAACCCCTCACCCCGCCCTCTCCCGCAAGGGGCGAGGGAGGAGCGAGTTTGCACAAAATAGTGCAAGAGAAACGAGCATTCCCAGATTCGAGCGGGCCCGTCTTATACCTCTCCCCGGCGCGGGAGAGGTCGAACCGGATCGCCGCAACGGCGCATCGGGTTCGGGTGAGGGGGTTCCTCTCTCTGCTAAGATGAAAGATGCTCCTCGGGGGTGGCATCGATCCGCCACTTTTCGGTTTTTGACCCGATCTGCACTGGGTTTTATTGCACTGAATTTGGTATCCCAAGTCTGCTGGGGCGCATTCCAGTTCCCGGCATCCAAGGATCTGGCCCAGGAATGGGTGATTACCGAAAAAGTGCCGGCCCAGGGCGCCGTTTATGCCCGGATCGAAAGTTTTCACCAATATCTGTTGGTCATTCCCGCCAAATCGCTGGGCGTTTGTGATGAAAGTGGGAACGAGGTTGACTGGTGTATTCAGGCCCAAACGAATTCGACGGGTTTCGATCTGATTTTTGAAT
>CAZCDO010000068.1:0-17698 GCA_964497135.1 uncultured Verrucomicrobiota bacterium | reverse complement strand
CGCTCTTCGTCGCGATGAGCGTAACCAGACATGCCACGACCGCCAACTGACATACGGCTCTTCTCATTTCAGCACCCTCTTTTCGTTTCAAGTCCGTATCCCGGCGAACGCTCGCCTTGAACGTTTTCGGGACGCGTTCACGCGGACCGAAATACGTTCCGAGGCGTTGTTGGCGCATTCGATCCCCTGCTCAGAACGGCACCTCGTCAAGATTGCTGGCTTCCGGAGCCGTCGTCCTGGCGACTGCCTCTTGCGGACGGGCTGCCTTTCGCTCTGCCTTCTTCCTCTTTATGCGAGGTTCCATAGGGCCAACTCAATTGAACCACAGTGCGTAGCCGAAGAAGCGCCCGTTAAAGGATCGCATCAACTGATTCCAGAATTGAGGATCAGTCGCCTGCCCTTTTTCAAGGTACGGCGCAACTCCGGTGCCCTGAACCCATAGAACGAGATCAAAATCACGTGGCTTCTCGAAAACCTCTGCAACGTTTATCCCCCAGCCCTGACCTCGCCAGAATGGCGCCAGTTTTCTGCCCGACAGAATGGCATCTATTTCATCCAGGAAGGCAAGCCAGCCTGTAACCATCTCGGCAGTGACAGTGGCTCCCGGAATGACGCCTTTCTGTCTGGGATTTGGAATCCATTCCCTGCTGTCGTCCGTCTCTTTCATGTAGAGCCGCCACGATTCCCGACTGCACACCGTAACCTGCTTGAGGTGTTTCAGCGCCTTCTTCATTCTCCCTGCATCCTTCAGAGGAAAGTTGATCGAGTGCACCAGGGCGATCCCGTCAAGCATTATGTCCATGTCCCAGCCTCTCCCGCGTCCGACGTCAATGGTGCTGAGAAATGGAAGCGCAGGATCGGTCTTTGGAAAGAAAAGGTGCGCGCTGACGGCAAAGAGTTTCGAGTCGTCATAAGCCAGGTAGAACTCGGCAAACGCCGACAGCAGATTGCAGTATCCTCTCAGCCACTGCACATCGCCGGCGTCCAGGTTGATTGTGAATTCACTGGCCGCCTGATCGCCCTGAGGATCAGGGGCGGGTTCGCGTCCGCCGCGCTGGACGGCGACGAATATCTTCGACAAGGTCTCGTCGTCGGAAACGATTCCATCCCCGTTCAAGTCCAGTTTTGCCGCTCCCAGCGGCAGTGGCAGAAATACGGTCTGATCCTTCACAGCCGCAAGAGTCGCTTCCGCTTGCGTCAGGCCTGCAAGAAAATCCTCCAGCACTTTGCGAGCCGCCGCATTATTGATGACTTCCGGATTTGGATTGTACGGAACAGGCAATCTTATGAACGGCATGTTCCGCACGAGATCGCGCGGCGGGCGCAGTCCATACTTGTACCACGATTGCCCCAACCCCTCCACGGCACGCATGAACTGCATGATGCCGTGGCCGAAACGCAGATTGTCGTTTCCCGGATTCCTGGTCAGTGCATCGGCAAAAGCCTTCATGCCAGCTGTCGTCCGGCCCTGTGCAAGATACTCCCTCAACAGGTCCCGTGCCTCACCGCGAGCCGAACCCATGAGAGACTTGAAGCCGTCCTGCGCAGGGACAGTACCGGCGTGTGACAACACCGTGATTGCGATAATACTGATCCATCTCGCGCTGGTACTCACTTTGCATCCTCCTCTTGCACGCTCTTGTCTTCGGGCTGGCATCCTGACACCGGACCTTGCTATCTCATTCTCCTGAACTTTATCAAATAGACGTGCCTTTCAGCATCCGTGTCAGGCCGTGGAGCGAAGATGGCGATGCCCTCTCCTGAATCAGTGCCGTTGATGAAGCGGAGGGTGAATACCTGCCAGTCATGATTATCCCATGACAGCCTCAGCGTCCCGACAAGTCCGTCATCTGTAAGCCCGCCTTTGACTGTTCCTGTCGGATTGCCGTTCCTTGACTTGAGACTGCCGGCAATCAAATCGCCGTCCGGCCTGAATTCGGCGTCAAAAGTCTGCCACTTGTATGCCGCCTCGCCGGGATTTCCGGTATTCCGCATGAACTCAAAGGCAAGTTCCCAGCGTCCGGCAAACGGGTTTGCACCGCGCACCCTCGCCGTCTCAATCGCGGCAGGTGCCGCAACCGGCGCCCCCACTGCGGCAGGTGCCGGCGGCGGAACGGACTGTGGAACCGGCGCAACAGCCGTCATCCGCCGGAGCACAAATGCGCCTTCAGAGAACTTGTTCGGCCGATTTCCGGTATGTCGTTCGTCATCCGATCTGACCGCGTCACCGTCCAGCCTGATTTCATCGGCCCCACGAAACTCAATAATACCGACCATCATATCGCTTCGCTTATTATCCGCATACGTCCCCTTCAGTTCCGTGATGTCGAACTGCATCGGCGACGTCGAGTTATCAATGCGGTACTTGCCTGTAAAATACATCCCTTCGTAGCCGCGTCCGTCTATGGTTCCGTCAGCCCTGAAGTCCATTGTCCATGTGTCTATGTCCTCGGTGCCGACCGTCCGCCATTTCCCAACCAGGTTCGGCTTGCTATCCGCCCCCGAAACGATTTGTACCGCCAGAACCGCCCCAAGAACCACAGCCCATGCTCTTACTCTCATATTCACTCTGCACCTCCCGGCGTCACGGCCTGATTTCCGTTTGACACTTCCCACGCAGCAAAGCTGCTACTATGAACGCCTGCAGAATCAGGCGCCGTTCGTGGTAGCGGCTCTGCCGCGTTGTCACATAATTCGAAATTGGATGTTCGATACTCGACATTCCACCTTTCCCATCACCGCACCCTCTTGAAATTCACCAGATACACATGCCTCTCGCTGTCGCCCGCCCTCGGCGCGTGAATGGCAATCCCTTCGCCGACACTGCTCCCCTTCGTGAACCGCATGGAGAATACCTGCCAGTCATGGTCATCCCATGAAAGCCGCAGCGTTCCGACGAAGCCGCCGGGCGCCTCCTGACCGTTGATGACGCCGCGGGTTGCGCCTGCCGCCCATTCGCCGGTCAGTCTGTTTCCCTCCTGCCGAAAAGTGCAGACCCCGCTTTGCCACGCATGTACGCCTTCGCCCGGATTGCCAGTGTTCCGGACAAAGGTCAGATCTATCTGCCACTCGCCCACCCACGGGCTTGGTGATGCCGGTGCCGCGGCGCCTTTCGCCATCGGCGGCCATCCCCCAACAGGGCTCCAACTCCTGATCTGGTTGCGTGACACGAACATCGTCCTGCCGCGGGACTTGACACCGAACATCTCGGCATTGCCCGATACGCGCTCCACCTCACCCGTGGCAACCTTCCCGCCGTAGAGAAACACGACAATTTCCCCGTTCGGCGGCGTGCCGCGGCCGCGCGGATCGTCAGCCGGAGACGCTGTCGCGACCGGCGCCGGCAGCGGTCTTGCAGGGGGCCCGTTCCCTGCGGGAATCGCCGCGGACGCGCGAGTCGCAGGCGTCGCTTCGGGGATTCTCGGAGTGACTGTAACCGCTGCAGCCTTGCTGGCAGTGACGGCGGCACTTGACGTCGTCCGCCGGAGCACAATCGTGCCCTTGTCGAACGTGTCGGGGTGCGCGGATGGATTGTCCTTTGGAGCAGGTCCCTTCACGGAGTAGATCCGCACCTCGTCTGGACCCCGGAACTCCATGATTCCGATGGCGATATCCGATCCGCTCTCGATCGTCCCGTTGTTTCGGTGTCTTTCCAGATTGAAGAAGTCCAACTCCATGGGGGACACTGCGTAGTTGACCCGATACTTGCCGCTGGTGGATTCGTCGCCTCGACGCAAATTCATCGTGTTGTCCGCGCGAAACTCCATTACCCAGCTTGAGGCCGCAGGCGCATCCGGCAAAGTCTGCCATTTCCCGACGATGTCTGGTGCCGACGGAGCCGCGGACAGACGCCGGAACGCAACCGTGTCATCTCCGAACTTCGTGGGGTACTGCCGGTTGCCGCCGTCCGCCGCTACTTCGCAGAACACATTCGCTTCGTCCTTGCCGCGAAACTCGAGGATTCCAACCGACGTCTTACGTTCGCCCTCGTTCCGGCCATTCTTGACCAGTTGCAGGTCGACCAGATCAAGTCGGATTGGCGAGGCCGCGTAGTCCACGACATATCTGCCGCTGACAATGTTGCCATCGCCGCGATCGACCTTCAGCGTGCCGTCCGCCCCGAACTCCATAATGACAAATGCATCATCCGTGTGCGGGACTCGCCCTTCCCATTTCCCGACAAGGCTTGGCGTTCCCCCCCCTTGCAAGATGGGTGCGACAACCGGCGCAGTTCTCGGCAATACCATTCCCGCAGGCACGGCGCCCCTCACGATGCGCACCCCGAACGTGTCTCCCTCAACGCCTTCCTTGTCGCCGCGATAGTCAGGCGGATCCCACAACCGCCCGGCGGATGACGCGGCGCCGGCGATACACTGCCAGCTTCCGCCCCTGTAGACCCGTTCCTCGCCCGTCATCGGTCCGACTGGATCGGCAACTCTCTCCGGCTGGTACTCACCGTACCAATCCCAGCACCACTCCCACACGTTTCCATGCATGTCATGAAGTCCCCACGCGTTCGGTCTGTACGATCCGACATCTGCCGTCGTGGCTCCGCCGGCGTCGTGGTCTTTGTCCTTTCCGTGCAGTGCGGAGGGGGCGGAACGCTCCAGGCAGTTCCCGTACTTGTGCATTTCCGCCGCATCATTGCCGAAGGAGAAGAGCGTTCTTGTTCCCGCCCGGCATGCGTATTCCCATTCGGCTTCCGTCGGAAGCCGGAATTGCAGTTGCGGATTGCCCGCCTGCGAAGCGTTGAGCTTGCGAAGAAAAGCCTGACAATCATTCCAGCTCACGTTATCCACCGGCTTTCTTGCGCCTTTGAATTTTGACGGATTGCTTCCCGACACCTTTTCCCACTGTTCCTGAGTGACCTCGAATTTGCCGATCCAGAATCCCTGACTGATGGTTACATGATGCATCGGCCTTTCAACGCCTATGCCGCTGTCCGATCCCATGTCGAACTCGCCCGGTGCTATCCATATCATCTCGATCTTCACGCCACCGCCGAGATCCACGTTGTGCGCATCGCCTGCCTTGTTGGCAGCGATCGCCTCAACCACGGTCAGCATCAACACCGCATGCGTCACTGAGGAAAGGTTCATATTCTATCCTCCTTCATCTTCTCCAATCAGTCGAGGGGTCAGGGCTCGTCATTCGCCAATTTGAACAAGGTGCGCCGCATCTCGCGAAGCGCCGCATCTTGTGCGTGCCCGACTGCATCAAGTCGATTGGCGAATGACGAGCCCGGACCCCTCGACTGCCTGGCAGTCTCATGTCGTCCACAAACGTGCCGGACCGGGCCGTCTTCAGGTCCGGCTCGGTCTGTGGTTCATCCGCGAATAGCACCCGTTGCGCTTGCATGAACTGCGGTTGCCATATCAGGGTTGCGATGTCAACCTTCCTTCTCCGCCAACAGGGATTCGCCCTCAATAATATCAACCCTAAAAAACCGTTGAGCGCCGATATGCCTCACAGGTTGTGTTGACAAAGAACGACTTAGATCGCATGTTTGACGCATATTGTATTACGAACAATTTCGCGGTATCGCGCTGGAACCCCGACCTGATGTGCCAAAGAGCCAAGGGCTTGCCTCCCGGATGGTCGCTCCCAGCGCCAAGAGTTGGGATGCGACAATAATCAATCCATCGGGGTTAAATTACGACACCCCGATCGCAGGTGTCAAACACATTCCCGAGTCGAACGGCCTAGAGCCGGAGTCACGTCTTCACTTTTCACATTCAATCCTCATCTGATGCGGCATCACGCAAATTATTCAACGCCATTCGTGCTTCGGATATTTCCGCTGTAGTTCGCGTTTGATCGCTGGATAATGCTCGGTCCAGAAGCGCGGCAAATCTGACGTCACTTGCACCGGTCGCTGATTCGGCGCCAAAATCTGGATCACCAACGGGATCCGGCCACCCCCTACGCATAATGTCTGTCGCACGTCATACAAGTCCTGAATCTTGATCGCTGTCGTCGGCGGCTGGTTCTCCACGTAGGCCACGCGAACCCGATGCCCGCCCGGTAGTGCAATCCGTTCCGGCGCCAGTCGCTCCACCTGCGACTGTTGCGCCGGGGTCAGCAGGCTTTTCACCGCCGGCCACAGGGGCCGTTCCCGGACCTCCCGCAAACTCATCGCGCCCTGGCACAATCGCTCCAATGCGGTTCGTCGCGCCTCCGCGCCCAATGTCGGGATCCCCATTTCGGGGAACCAGCGCACCACACAGTTAACCCGCACAAACCACTGTTCCACCGCTTCGTCCCATTGGTTCAGATCAATCTTACCCTTGCTCAATTCGCCCGCCAGAATCCTGGCCGCCACATCTTCCGGAACCGCATGCACCCGGCGGCTCGCCAAAACCAGCCCGCGAAACGAGCGGTTCATCCGGCCCATCACACGCCGGGTCTCGGAATCCAGCTCGTACGCCATCTCTTCCTTGATCTGGCCCGGAAACATCTCGTCCAACCATTCCGGCTCCACCGCGGTCACCAATCCCAGCCGGACCTCCACCTCTCCGCCGCGACCCTCGATCTCACGCACTTCGGCCGCTACCAGCAAGGGACTGGAATGGACCACCCCTTTCCGCTCCAGGCGGCCTTTGCGGCCATGCGTCAATTCGCATCTCAGGGTTCCCCCATCCACCCGGCGCGCGACATGATCCGCAAACCCGGTTAGAATACACTTACACACCGACTCGACCGGCGGCTCGCTTTTTTCCCAATCGGACCCGCGCACACCGGCAATTCCACAGAAATAGTCGGCCAGTTGAACGACCCGGCGGGCGGTCATCCCATGCACGCCCAGGCTCCGACAAAAGTCGAGGTCAAACTGCCGTGTCATGGCTTCTCTCAATAGTTTTAGCAGAAAGAAGTAATCCGACCGATCCTCATCCCCCGTCGCCCGCTCGCGCCGTTCCTCGGCCTCGCGGTCAGCCCGAACCAAAATGGTCCTTTCCTGGGTGAGCGCGGCGATCAAGGCTACCGTGCGAATACAGTCATAATCCCGGGCGGTGATCAACATCCGGGCAAACCGGGGATGAACCGGAAAAACCGCCATCTGCCGACCGAGATCGGTGATTGCCCCGGCATCATCGAGAACGCCCAGATCAGTCAAACACAACAACGCCCGATCCAAGGCTCGCGCTTCCGGCGGTTCGAACCAAGGCAGACTCTGCAGATCGCCAAACCCGGCGGCTTTGAGGGTCAAAACGATCTCCGCCAGATCCACCCGCCGGATCTCCGGTATTTCACGGGGTGGCCGGTCATGATCTTCACGCGGCGTCCAAAGGCGCAGGCAATGCCCGGGGCCCACCCGCCCAGCCCGTCCCGTGCGTTGTTCCGCCGAAACCCGGCTGATCCGTTCGATCAACAAGGTATTGATCCCGCGGTAGGGGTCGAATCGCGCCATACGCGCCAAACCGCTATCCACCACCAGCCGGACCCCTTCAATGGTAATCGAGGTCTCCGCAACATTGGTTGCCACGATGATTTTTCGGCGTGGGCCGGGAGTGACTGCCGCATCCTGATCTGCCACCGGGAGTTCGCCATGAAGCGGCAGAACCTCAATGCCCCGGGTTTCCGGCAGGGATCGGAGTTTCGCCACCGCCCGATTGATATCATAGGCGCCGGGCAGAAATACCAGCACATCCCCTTCCCCCTGCCGAGCCACCCATCGGGCCGTCTCCTGTGCCGCCACATCCCAAGCCGGGGTTCGGTCGAAATCCACCGGCCGTTCCAAATAATCCACCGTCACCGGAAACATGCGGCCTTCCGCCTGCAATCGCACGCACGGGTTCAGATATTTTTCCAAGCCGGCGCCATCCAGGGTCGCGGACATGACCACCAGAACCAGATCCGGCCGCGTCTCCTGTAATTGCCGCACGCAGGCCAGCGATACATCGCCATACAAGTGGCGCTCATGAAATTCATCGAAAATCACGACGCCGATATCGCTCAATAAAGGGTCGCCAAAAAAACGGCGGAGCAAAATCCCTTCTGTGACATAATTCAATCGCGTTCCGGTGCGATCTTCGAAACGCACCTGATAGCCCACTTCCCCGCCGGGTGTTCCGCCCCGCTCCTGCGCCACCCGCCGTGCCAACAGGCGGGCCGCCATCCGGCGCGGTTCCAGTACGACAATCCGGCGGTCCGGGGGAACGAGGTGCTGGTCCAATAAAATCTGGGGGATTTGAGTGGATTTCCCGGAACCGGTCGGGGCCTGAATAATGATCCGACGAGCACCCGCACGGACCGCCGAAACCAACCGTTCGGTCAGGGCATGAACCGGATAGATCGTCCTCATCCGGCGAATTCCGGAATCACCCGCCGGGCTTCGGCGAGGATACTTTCGGCAATCGCCTGGGGCGTCAGGCCATACCGGTCGAAAAGGATGGCCGGATCGCCATGGGGAATGAATTCGTCCGGCCAGCCGAACCGCAAAACCGGTCCTTGAAAACCCGATTTCGCCAAATGCTCGGCCATCGCGGAACCGAACCCACCCGCCGCCACCCCATTTTCCAAGGTCGCCCAAATCCGCGCCTCCCGGGCCTGCGCATACATCAGCTCATGGTCGAGCGGGCGGACGAAGCGGGGATTGACAACCCCCACCGAAAGTCCCCGGGCGGTCAACAGGGTCGCCGCCTGCAACGCGGCGGGAATCTGATCGCCCAGCGCCCAGATTTGCACGGTCGTTCCCGGCCGGATCACCTCAGCCTTGCCGACTTCCAACAGGGGCGGATTTTCAGGAATCGGGGTCCCCGGTCCACGGCCGCGGGGATACCGGATGACCACCGGCCGTTCCCAGCGCACAGCCGAAGTCAACATGGCCGCCAATTCAGCCTCGTCCTTGGGTTGCATCAGGATCAAATTCGGCACCGACCGCAACAGCGGCAGATCAAAAATTCCGTGGTGCGTCGGCCCGTCATCCCCGACAATGCCGGCGCGGTCCAGGCACAGGATCACCGGCAGGTTTTGCAAGGCGACATCATGGATCATGCAATCGATGGCGCGTTGGGCAAAGGTGGAATACACCGCAAAGACCGGGATCATCCCCCGGGTCGCCAGACCGGCGGCGAAGATGACGGCATGCTCCTCGGCTATCCCGACATCGAAAAACCGGGTGGGAAACCGGGCGGCAAAACCACTCAAGCCGGTGCCCGCCGGCATGGCGGCGGTGATCGCCACCACCCGCCGATCAGCCGTCGCCAGCCGTTCCAGAACCGTCCCGAAAACCTGCGAATACACCGGCCCGCCTGACGGAGACACCGATGTTTTACCGGACGAAATATCGAACGCGCTGGTCCCGTGCCACCGTTCAGGTTCCTCCTCGGCATAGGGATAACCGCGCCCTTTTTGGGTTGAAACATGCAGGAGAATCGGCTGGTTGGCATCGCGGGCGATGGTCAGGGCGGAAATCAGGGTCTCGATGTCATGGCCATCGACCGGCCCGATATAGCGCAAGCCGAGTTCCTCGAACAAGACGCTTCGCAGGAACATCCCTTTGAGCGTCTCTTCGGTTTTCCAATAAACCTTTTTCAACCAGGCCCACCCGCCCAAGCTCCGGCCCATCACACTTTCGATCGACCGTTTCCACCGATTGTATTGCGGATTGACCAGAAGTTTGCCGAGATATTTGGACAGAGCCCCGACATTGGCGGAAATCGACATTTCGTTATCGTTGAGAACCACGATCAAGCGGCGGGCCAGGGTCGCGTTATTCAAGGCTTCGAACACGATGCCACAGCCCATCGATCCATCCCCGACCACGGCCACCACCTGTTCATCCCCGCCCAACCGATCACGGGCCACCGCCATGCCCAATGCGGCTGAAACCGCGGTTCCGGAATGGCCGGCCCCAAAGGCGTCACAGGGACTCTCGTCCCGGCGCAGAAAACCGGAAATCCCGCCATATTGGCGGAGGGTTGGGAAACGATCCCGTCGACCGGTCAGGATTTTATAGGCATAAGTCTGATGGCTCACATCCCAGACAATCCGGTCCCGGGGCGGATTAAAAACCCGTAACAGGGCCAGAGTCAATTCCACCACCCCCAGATTAGCCGCCAGATGCCCTCCGGTCCGACTGACGGTGTCGATGATCAGCGCCCGAATTTCATCGGCCACCTGCCGGAGTTGCGCGGAATTCAACGCCTGCAGATCGGCGGGACCATCGATCCGGTCGAGGAGTCGCGGCGGGGACTGAATAGGAGGAGGGGTCGTCATGGCGTCCTGTTATCCATCATACCGCTGGCGGGCCAGGGCTTTCTTGGCGCGGCATTCAGCCGCTAAGAGGTTAAATCGGCGGACCGGTGTACCGAAGAGATCTTCGATCCACTCCTCGAATGCCTGCCCGAAATAGCGCTTGCTGAAATGGGCATGGACCCGCGTGCGCAATCGCTTGAAATCGTCCAGGGTTTTTTTCTGTTCGCGCAGACGACGGTCCCATTCCGCTGGAATCGGCCGAACATTGGCGTGGAAGAAATCGACCTCCAAAACATGGTATTCCGCGCGGCGATGAAGCGCGAGCACCCGGGCCATCAGGATCATACTCTCCCACTCGTACCGATGAGCCCGAAGCTGCGGCGCCAACCGTTCCATCTCATCCGCCACCCGAAGTTCCAGGCGCCAATCGGCCCGACACCGCCCCAGGGTTCGAATGATCCGATCCACCGTGGTTTGCGGAATTCCGGAAAAGAAGGGGCGGGGCTTTTGCCCCATGGTCCGCGCCAATTCGCCGATCAGGGGCCAGCACAAATCGATGGTGTAACCGGGCGGACACCAACTGGTACCCCGGGCCCAGGAGGTACCGATCTGACCCAGTTGCCGGGTCCGGCGAATGGCCCGACTCCACGCCTGGATAGTCTCTCCCAATTGATTGTAATTCGGCAATACCGCCAGATGCGTACTGCACCGAACGGCGGATGCTCCCAGCACCCGAAAACCCAATCGGGTCCATAAATCGGCCTGAAACATGGAGGTAAAATAGCGACCTTGAAGGTCGGTCCCGAGAACCTTGCCCACCGGCACCGGCAAATCCTCAATAAACGTATGCCCCGGCCCGATGGTCGGCGCATCGGGATTCTCGGGCTCCTGCAACCAAGCCCGACTGACCCGATTCCCCGCAATCCGGCCACTCGCGATCCGTTCCCCGGAATTCCCATAATCCCAGGGGCACAGAATCACCCGGTCCTTGAACCGCGCCACCCGTTTAAGATTGGCGGGACTGATATGATCCTCCCACATATCCGACCAGATAATGGGGGTTTTCCCGTGCCGCTCGCAAATCGCGCACAAGGCCTCCAAATGATCCAGAAACAGTTCCAGAACATCCTGTTTTTTCGCCTGGGCATACGCCACCAGGGCATGGGCTTCATCCATGCCGAGATGAACCAGACGGCTGTCGGGATGCGCGACGATCACCTGCTCGAGCATTTCAAATACCATCGCCCGGGCCCGAGGCGACGCGATGTTTACCACGCTGGGATAATTCCGATCCAGGGCCATGCTCCGATAGCGTTTCCATCGGTAAACATATTCCAGGTGCCCCAGGCATTGCTGGAGGGGGATGATTTCAATTCCGTGTCCGGCGGCCAGGGTTTGGAAGCGCTTGAGAATCGCCGGGGTCCACTTCGTCTGGCGATCCTCGATCACATCGATTCCTCGCCGGTCATCAAAGGGGAAAACATCCTCATACTCGGCCAAAATGGTATTGACGCCCTGTCCGGCCAGATCGGCGATCAACTGGGGCAGATAGGAGGGCTTGAACTGAACGCCCTTAAAATCGAGATGAACACCGACCCGGGTTTCCTGACGAACTGGCGAGGACCGTTTTTTCATAGTCAGACTTTCGCAAAGATCGGACCGCGCGTCAATCCCGCCGTCGATCCGCCCAGCCATTGGGGTGCAAAAATTAAGGTGAATGTTGGCCGCAAATACGCTAAATCATCAACCCATGAATAACCCAACCGCTTCCACCGCCTATCAACCCCGACTGGATTGGGAAAACCCCCTCATCAACGGGCGCAACCGCGAATTGACCCATGTCCCGTGGGGTGCCTATCCCGATTTTCAGTCGGCTCAATCCTGTGATCGGACCCGCTCCCCCCACCGCCGCTCGCTCAATGGACTCTGGAAATTCCATCTGGCGCCACGGCCCGACCAAACCCCCACCGCTTTTTACCAACCCGCATTCGATGCCCAATCCTGGACTGAACTTCCCGTTCCCGGCAACTGGCAGTTATTCGGATTCGATCGCGCCATTTACACCAATGTTCCCTACGCCTTCAAAAATCCCCGTCCGCCTTTCCCACCCGAAGAGAATCCCACCGGTTGCTATCGAACCGGGTTCGAAGTCCCCGCCGATTGGACCGGCAACAAAATCTTCCTGCTCTTCGAGTCGGTCGACTCGGCCTTCACGGTTTGGGTCAATGGCCAGGAGATCGGATATAGCGAGGACAGCCGCCTGCCCGCCGAATTCGACATCACCGATGCCGTCCATCCGGGCCTCAATCTGCTCGCCGTCCGAGTCCTCCGGTATTGCGATGGCACCTATCTGGAAGACCAGGATTTCTGGCAGATGAGCGGCATCCAGCGCGATGTCGTACTCTTCGCCAAGCCCCCCGTCCATCTCCGCGATTTCATCGTCCGCACCCGTTTCGACGCAAACTATGTCGACGCCACTCTGGATATCCGGGCCTTTATAAACCGGATCGACCATCCCGAAAATTACCGGGTCGAGGCCTGCCTCCTGGATCCCGACGGCCAACCCGTCTGGCCGGCTCCGGTGTCCGCGCCCTGCGGCAAATCCTCAAATTTCCTCCACCCCATTTATACCGAATATGGCGGAGCCCTCTTTTCCGTCCCCATCCCCCGCCCCACCCCGTGGACCGCCGAAACTCCCACCCTCTATACCCTCGTACTGACCCTGCTCGATTCCGAAGGACGCCCGATCGATTTCGAATCGACCCGGATCGGATTTCGCCAGATTGAAATTCGCGAGGGGATGGCCCTCCTCAATGGCCGCCGCCTGATCGTCCGCGGAGTGGACCGCCATGAATTCCACCCCGTCCGCGGCCGGGCCGTCACCGATGCGGATATGATCGCCGATATCCGGGCGATGAAACAACTCAACTTCAATGCCGTCCGCACCAGCCATTACCCCAATCATCCCCGGTGGTATGACCTCTGCGATGAATACGGCATCTACCTGGTTGACGAAGCCAACCTCGAAACTCACGCCTTGGAGTCGCGATTATCCCTTGATCCCGAATGGACCCTCGCCTATCTCGAACGCGCCCAGCGCATGGTCCTGCGCGACAAAAATCATCCCAGCGTGATCTTCTGGTCGCTGGGAAATGAATCGTCCCATGGTCCCAACCATGCCGCCATGGCCGCCTGGATCCGTCACTATGATCCCACCCGTCCCGTCCAATACGAAAGCAGTGCCCCGCCGCCCTCCATCAGCGACGTGATGGTGCCGATGTATCCCACCCTCTCCCAAATTCGCAATCAACTGGCCGACCCCAACGAAAAGCGCCCGCTGATCATGTGCGAATACGCTTATGCCAAGGGCAATAGCTCGGGTAATTTTTTTAAATTCTGGCAACTCGTCGATGAATTGCCCCGGTTCCAGGGCGGCTTCATCTGGGATTGGGCCGATAAAGCCCTGGCCCAACTACTGCCCGATGGCCGCACAGCCTATCTCTATGGCGATATCCGGGATGAGACTTTGCACACCAACCGGATGTGCATCAATGGCGTCGTCGGTCCCGACCTAACCCCAAGGCCCGGTGCTTTCGAAATCGCAAAAATCCAGGCGCCGGTCACTTTCTCCGCCGAAACCCCGTCCCAACTTCTCGAAGGCCGGATCCGAATCCACAATAAATACCTCGCGCTCGATCTCAGCCATCTGACCCTCGACTGGACTCTCACGATAAATGGGGGCGTGCTCCAATCCGGCGAGGTGCTCCTTCCCGCGCTCCCGGCCTCCGACGGACTTCCCGCGCCGCTGTCCCGGACCGGTCCCGCCGTCCGCGCCCTCGTCATTCCCTTCACCTGTCCCCAACCCGTGCAACCGGGCACCGAATATTGGATGAATCTCCGCCTGCGCCTCAAGGCCGACCAACCGTGGGCACCGCAAGGCCATCTTATCGCCTGGGAACAGTTCGCTCTCCCCTTCCCCGTTGAACCTCAAGCCCCTGCCGTCGCCCCCCATAATCAGGCCCCTTCGGTTCGTGAATCAAAGACGGGTTGGGTCCTCAATACCTCCCGGGGAATCCTGACCTTCTCCAAAACAACTGGATCCCTGGAGGCATGGGCTGTGGATGGAACCGAACTCATCGCTGAGGGCCTGCGCGAACAATTCTTCCGAGCGCCAACCGATATCGACTTTGGCAGTGGCGGTCCCGAGCAATACGGCATCCTCTGGCTCAAAGCCGGCCTTGACCGACTGGTCCGATCCGTTGAATCCATCGAGGCGGGCCTCCTCGCGCCAGACGTGTGGTGCCTGCGGACCCGCACATCCCTGGCCACGCAACGCAACGAGTTCGTCTTCAAAATTGAAACGCGTTATTGGGTTGATGGCACCGGAAAATTCACGATGCAAGCCGACATCGAGGTGCCGCCCGGACTGCCCACCTATCCCCGCCTGGGCTGGACCCTGGAACTGCCAACCGCATTCGATCACCTCTCCTGGTATGGCCGGGGTCCGCAGGAGAACTATTCCGACCGAAAGCTGGGGGCCACGGTGGGGCTCTATTCCAGCCGGGTCAAGGATCAGCATATCCCCTATATTTTCCCCCAGGAAAACGGCGGCAAGACCGATGTCCGTTGGCTCGCCCTGCGCAATGCCGCCGGATTGGGACTGAAAATCCAGGGAACCCCCACCTTGCATTTCTCGGCGATTCCCTATTCCGTCGAGCAGTTAGCCCAAACCGATTACGAACATGAATTGCCTCCATCGGACCGGATTTTTCTGAACCTGGACGCAAAGCACATGGGACTCGGCGGCGACACCGGCTGGAATCCCAATGTGCATCCCGAGTTTTGGATCCCGCCCGGCCGCACATCCTTCGAAATGTCCTGGCAGCCCCTGCGGCCGGGGGAAATGAGCGACTAACAACCCAGTTCGCTCCCGTTTGTAGTAGCGCCGTATGAGGCGCGTGCTTTCACGCCGCGGAATAACTGGTTATTCCGATTCCGTGAAGAATTTCCAATCGCCCCAACCCTCGCAATGTGCAATTCTACAGGAGACTCTCCACCCCTTGATTTTACCCGACGGACAGCGGCACGCTGCCCCTCCCTTTTGGGATGGACAGACCTCAAGCAACTCGCAGCAATGCGGAAAGAGCCTAAAAGACGAAACGGGAAAGCATGGCGGGAACATAGCATGGCGTTGATTCTCTGCCTAAAAAAGCGTGTATTACAGAAAAATCGTGTAATAATTTCGAAATGCTTTGGATGACAATGTCTCGGGCGGACGTTATTTTCGGACCTCGAGTCCATCAACACGGAAAACACTGAGATGCGTAAACAGCACGTTGGCAAAGTGATTACAGTCTGCGGCCCGGTGGATCCCGCCCAGCTCGGGCGGGTGTTAATGCATGAACATCTGCACAGCGACATGTGTGAGGAAGATCCGTCCAATTACGGGTTGCCGCCGGCTCCCAAGCCGACCCCGGAGAATCCCTATCCCCTGCCTTTCCGCACCGAAGAAAAACCGATCAGCCCCCAGCGGCTTCAATATCTGCTCGACGATGCCGTGCCCCTCCTGAAACAAGCCCGGACCGAGCACGGTATGAATGCCTATTGCGATGTCACCATGCCCCCCTGGCGGGCCTGGCCCGATGTTTATGTCAAGGTCTCCCAAGCCTCCGGCGTGCACATTATCATGGCCACCGGCTTTTACCGGGAAATCGAGTTGGGTAAATACTGGGCACAAACCCCCGATTTGCAAATCTGGCCCTTTGTCCGCAAGTCTTCCGTCGAGGAACTCGCGGACTTCTGCGTCCGCGAAATCGCAGAAGGAATTCACGGGACGTCCGTCCAGGCCGGCTGCATCAAACTGGGTACCAGCCAGGCGCCCATGACCGATATCGAACGTAAAACCTTCCACGCCGCCGCGCGGGCCTGGAAGCAAACCGGTGTCCATATCACCACCCACTGCACCCTCCTCGGTGCCGAAACCAGCCAGTTAACCCTATTGGACGACGAGGGTGTCGACCTGCGGCGCGTGGTGATCGGCCATGTCGCCCCGCATTTGATGAATCCGGCCTATCGTAAAACGCTTATCGAATGGATGAAAAGAGGTGCGAATTTCATGCCAACCAACCTCAATGTCACTCACCCCGAACACTGGCAGCCCTTGATCGAAGCCATCCATCAAGTCTTCGACGCCGGACATGGAGACAAGCTACTGTTTGGAATGGATCACGGGTATTGCACGGAAACCGGAATCTTTGAGCGGGTTCAATTCATGCCCCAGCCGCCCTGGATCTATATGTTTAAAAATGTTTTACCCGCGTTTCGGGCGCTGGGGCTGACCCCGAGCGAGGAACAAACCATCCTGATCGACAATCCCCGGCGGATTTTGCCCGTCCAATAAGCGACAAACCGTTTTTCCTCACCCGTGCGAGGCATGGAACCGCTGACCGATAAAAATCGCCGAAAGCAAAGTAAAGATATAAGCCTGCATAACCGCCACCCCCAACTCCAACAAATATAGGACAATCGCCATCAGAAATGCGGGGAGCGCCATCCATCCATACGCCACCAGCAAGCCGATCAAGGCAAATAAAACGATATGGCCACCCAACTCATTAGCGAACAACCGAATCATCAAGGCCAGCGCCTTGATCAATAATCCGATGAATTCGAGCGGCACCAGGAGAAATTGAACCGGCCAAGGCACACCCGGCACACAAAAACTGCGCACAAAGCCGGCTGGCCCCAGCCGAACCATCGCGCCAAACACCATAAAGCCCAGAACAATCAATGCCAGGGCTCCCGTCACATTGATATTGGCCGTAGCAGAATAAAATGCAGGAATCAAACCGACCAGATTCAAGGTCAAAATAAACGTAAAAAAACTGCAAAAAAGCGGGGTCATCCGCACGCCGTCTTCCTGACCGAGAAAAGGGACCGACACCTGATCACGAATAAACGCGACAAACGCCTCAAGCAAATTGGAAAACCCCCGCGGCACGTCGGAATTACGTTTCCGAGACAGCCAGGCAATGAGGATCAGAATCACTGAGCCCAACACCACCATTAAACCGTGCAGCGTGATCCATGAGGGCAAATGAAACGCCAGTCCGGGCATCAGATGGAGACGCTGGGAATCTTCCATATGGTGCATAATGTAGGTTTGAACGGCCGACATCGAATCGGCGGTCGCCTCAATGGGGAGGGTATTGGTCATGGGCGGTTCTCCCGTTTTTTCGACGACGCACCGGGCGGTTCATCCCCGGGTGGATCCGAGATCTGACGAACGACCTTCCACATCTCATAGCCCCCCACCAACACCCCCAGGCAACAACCTAAAACAGTAAACGCCCAGCCACCCCCCCGGCGTCGATCCAACCAGACCCCCCCCCCAATAAAGAATACCCACGAAAGGGCAAATTGGAGACCTAATCCCATGAGCAAACATATTCAGGGTTCCGATCTCTTCGATATCCCTAAGCGCGCCATCCACACGGACCTT
>CAZCDO010000067.1:0-17792 GCA_964497135.1 uncultured Verrucomicrobiota bacterium | reverse complement strand
CTCGCCCTCCAGCCGACGTGAGAGGTTGAATATAAACTGGAGCCGGCGTGTCCTCCCGCCGAAAACTCTGGTCCATTGGCGGGTTGAGGGCACCCCGTCTCCAAAGCGGTGAAGAGGAATGAAGCCAAATTCCCTGACGATTTTGCGTTTCAACTTACGCTGTAAGAGGTTAGCGATATGCGGTCACAAATTGTGACCGCATCGGCTAAGCGCAATGTTCGGTTTCGACCTCCTTCTCCGCCACCACCCGCCATCAAGGGCAGGCCTACAAACAAAAAAAACGCATGTTCGCTTAGCTTTGCTCATCAACTTCTTCTGTCCGCTTTCCCCGTCTGCGATAGATCCAGCACAACACTCCGGCGCCTAGGGCGTAATAGAGCCAAACGCCCCAGGCGGGGAATCCTTCGATCTTGAAATGACCGTAGGGCAGGGCGTTGAGCATTTCGAGTGAGGCAATCAAGACTCGTGCCAACAGCCAGTTGGCATAGTTGAAAATCACGCCGAAGGCCGGCCAAATGGCCCCCAGCAGCAGGGCCAATCCTCCGGAGAGCATCAATAGAAAGGCGATCGGAAGGGTGACGAGATTGCCCGGCAGGCTGACCCAGGAAAAGAGTTTGAAATAGTAGAGGTTCAAGGGCAGGGAGACAATCCAAGCCACTCCGGCCGTTACGACGAGTCCCGCAATTGCTTTGCGCAGCCATAGTGCCAGCCGACGTTCCGGCGGGGGATTCGGCGGGTCGAGTTCACTGTCATGCCGCCAGCGCGTTTGCAGGGCATCCCAGACCGGTGGAATAACCAGAATCAGGCCGAGGACCAGGACGAAGGATAGAATGAATCCGGGATCCGTGAGATGGGCTGGATCGGCCAGAATAAGGAGGATGGCGGCGAGGGCGGTGAGGGAGAAGACGTCGCCAGACCGATTGATCCACCAGGCGGTGGCCAGGGTCAGGGCCATGAGGCAGGCTCGTACGGCACTGGGATCCATGCCTGTGGCCACGGTATAAAAGAGCAATAACGGCGCCCAAACAAAGATCCAGCGCGGGCGCGGGAGACGAAGTGAGCGGGCCAGAACGGTGGCGAAGAGCGAAAGGATAGCGATATGAGATCCGGAGACAGCGAAGATATGGAGAGTACCTGTCGAAGCGAATACACGATAGAGTCCACTATTGATTTGTCGCCGATATCCGAGGACCAGCGAGCGGATTACACTGAGGGCTTTAGGGTCGGACTCGATCCCTCGGGCGAGATGTCGCGCGGCACGGCGGCGTTGATCATAGCAGAAATCGGCGATGGGGTTTCCGGTGTCTGTTTGAAGAATCGTCCGGGTTGCGGCCGAGTCCTCTGCGTGCAGTTCCAGGCGGAGATGGCCGGTGGGAGCCGGCTTTTGCTTCACGGTCCCGGTGATCCGGATCCGGTCGCCATAGTTTGGGTAGGCGGGGGCCGTGTGTCGATTGGGACGGGCCAGGAAAACGGCGATTGGCAAGCGGGGAGTCAGCGGGAGAGATGATGTGCCGGTTCCGATCCGTTCAATCTGGAGATCGAACCAACAGACCGGGGGTTGGTTGCGAGGCCGGGCGATGATCAGGGGATCCGAGACAATGACCCCCTGGACGGTAACGGACTGAGCCGGGGTCACCGCAAGGGCCGGGGGGAGGGAATGGACTGGCGGTGCGAAGAGGGCGGCATAGAGCCATGCCCAGCTGAGCAGGCCGGTCCAGAGCGATAAGGGCCGCCAAGCCGACCGAAACACACTGAGCCCCGTGATCGCCAGCCAGAGGATTCCGATGGTTGCGAGAGAATCCCGGGATAAATTAGGGCAGCCGGCCAGCCCGGCATAAATGCCCAAGCAGATGATTACACCGATTCCGACCAAAGGCCGTCGGCGGAGAATTGAAGAACTCAACGGCGGGCGGCAAAATTAAGGGGATGGTGGGATCCGGCCGGGCGGGACTGGGCCAGGGCGGCATGCACGAACCGCTTGGCTTCCCGGGCGGCCTCAAGCAGGGGTAAACCCAGAGCCAGAAAGGCGGTCAAGGCCGCTGAAAAAGTGCAGCCTGTCCCGTGGGTTTCGGCCACGGCCACCCGTCGTGAAACCAACGTGAAAGTTTCCCCACCGATACCGATGATATCCATGACGCGGTCCCCCTCGATGTGTCCCCCTTTGACCACCGCCGCACAGCCCCAGCGGGACTGAATGATGCAGGCGGCTTTATGCAAATCGGATTCGGAATGCAAGGAGCATCCGGTTAAAATTTCGGCTTCGGGCACATTGGGTGTGACCACCGTGGCGCGGGGCAGGAGTTGGTCGCACAGCGCACGGACGGCGGATGGCTTGAGGAGGCAGGCACCGGAGGTGGCGATCATGACTGGATCGACGACCCGATGAGGAATTTTACAGGTCTTGAAAAAGAGGGCCACGGCTTGAATGATGGGGGCTGAAAAGAGCATTCCGGTTTTGACGGCAGCGAGGGGGAAACCTTGGCGAACGGCCTCGATTTGGGCGGAGACCATACGGGGGGGGACGGGATGGATGGCGGAAACTTCGTCGGGATTTTGCGCGGTCAGACAGGTGAGTGCGGTTGTGCCGAAAACATCGAGTTGCGCCCAGGTTTTGAGGTCAGCCTGAATCCCGGCGCCGCCCCCGCTATCGGATCCGGCGATGGAGAGGACAACCGGAAGCTGGCCCTGGGGGAGTTTCATGACGGGAGGCGGTTTCGGATTTGACCGGCGCGGGCGAGAGCGAGGGCTTCGACGCTTTGGATCTCGGCAAATCCCTGGGAACTGACGGGATTGAGTCCGGCGCTGGCTTCCATCGAAGAGTCGGCTTCGTTATAGAGTGAGGCGGGGCAATCGGTCAGGCGCATGAAATGGATATTGCCCTTGTAAAGGCCGACCCGGACTTCGGCGGAGGCGTACTCGGCCAGAGAGTCGATGGCGGCATAGGCGGCGGTGGTGACCGGGTCAAAGAACCGACCATCATAAATCTGGTCGGCGACCAGTTTGGAGAGGTGTTGAAAGAGCAGAGTGGCGCGACGGTCCATGACCGACTGGTAGACCTGGCGGATACAGAAGCCGAGCAATTCCATGCCGGGGGCTTCATAAACGCCACGGCTCTTGGTGCCGACGATGCGATTTTCCAGGGCGTTTTTCATGCCTACACCATTGCGGCCGGCGATCTGGTTGGCGAGGCGAATGGCGGCAAGCGGGGTGACGGCGCGGCCATTGATGGCGGTGACGCGGCCCCGTTTAATTCGGGCGGAAAAGTTTTCGATTTTATCGGGGGCCTGATGCGGCCAGACGCCCATGGTGGGGACTACGATGGTGCAGGGGGTTTCGAGACTTTCGAGATCCTCCGCCTCGTGGGAGAGGCCGGCGAGGTTGGCATCGGTCGAATATTTCTTTTTTCCACCGACGACGGCCGGAATGCCGCGGCGGTTGAGGAAGTCGGCCATCTGGGTCCGGCCGGGGAATTCGGTCAATAAGGCGGGATCGCGCCACGGGGCATAGACCTTCATTTCGGGAGCGAGAACATTGGTGTAGCGTTCGAAGCGCATCTGATCGTTGCCGCGCCCGGTGGCGCCGTGGGCGAGGACGGTACAGCCGCGTTTTTTCATGGCGGGAATGAGACCGCGCACGGTGACGGCGCGGGCGATACCGGTGGAGTTCCAATAGCCGCCATCGTACATGGCCTGGGCGCGGAGGACATCGAAACAAGCTTCCGCCATCTCCTTCTTCAAGTCGATGATGACGGTCGGCGCGCCGCAGGGGGCCATTTTAACTTTAATATTGTTGATATCGGTTTCATCGGGCTGGCCGAGATCGGCGGAAAAGCAAGCCACCTTGATTTTTAAATCGACCAGCTTGCGGGTGATGGTTTTGCTGTCGAGGCCACCCGAGACACAGATGCCGACTTTTTCATTTTTCAATTGATCGATACGCATGGGAGTTCCGTAGGATGAGGTTGAGTTCAGGATGGGGTTGAAACGGTTGCAGATTGCGGTTTGCAAATCACACAGTGGCGGCAATCCAATTCACGGGGCTGATAGGCGTGGCCGGGGATGCGTTGGGCGCGGTTCCATTCGATTCGATTCATGATGGCGAGCAGGCAGCCGAGCGTAATGAAGCCGCCCGGAGCGAGAATCATGATCAGCGTGGGGTTATAGGTGGCGGGGAAGTTCCATTTCCAGCCGAGGGCGCTCCAGACGGTCAGGGTGCCATTCCCGGCCAGTTCGCGGATCAGGCCGACGATGCAGATGGCGATGGTGAACCCGAGCCCCATGCCGATGGCATCCGCGATCGAAAGTCGGACGGGATGGCGGGAGGCGAACGCTTCTGCTCGCCCGAGGATGATGCAGTTAACGACGATCAGCGGAATGAAGATACCGAGGTTGCGGTGGACTTCATGCGCATAGGCGTTCATCACCAAGTCGATGATGGTGGTGAAGGTGGCGGCGATGACGATAAAACAGGGAATCCGCACCTTGTCGGGGATGAAATTCCGGAGGAGGGAGACGGTTATATTGGAACAGAGCAGGACGAAGGTGGCAGCGAGTCCCATCCCGATGCCGTTTTCCACTGAAGTGGTGATGGCGAGGGTCGGGCACATTCCGAGCACGACCCGAAAGACGGGGATTTCATCCCACAGCCCTTTTTTAAGTTCTTTCCAAAAACCCATGATCGGCTCCTGTCAGGGGGTTGAGGCCAAGCCGGTTTGGCGGATTTTGTCGGCATGCCGGGTGTAAATTTCGGATGCGAGGCGGATGGCTTCGGTGACGGCGCGGGACGAAATGGTGGCGCCGGTGATGGCTTCGATGCCTCCGCCGTCTTTTTTCAGGCGCCAGCTTTCGGGGGCGAAGGGGAGATTTTCGAACTGGTTGCGGAAGGCGGTTTCGGTGATTTTGGAGCCCAGCCCCGGGGTTTCTTGTTGCTGGAGGATTTTGAACCGGCGGAGAGAGTTGTCGGGGTTGATTCCGACCATGATTTTAATCAAGCCGCCATAGCCTTTGAGACTGGCGGATTCGACGGCGGTGCCGGCAAAGGCTCCCTCTTTAAGGGCGACGAAAAAGGTCCATTTCTGTCCATTTTCCTCGATGGTGCAGGGATTTTGATTGGGCTGGTTGTCGAATGGGGGGAGGACTTCGGCGAGGGCTTGGAGTACTTCGGCTTGCCGGGCCTGGGTGATGGGGCCGGCGGTGCGGTTATTGGTGAAGGCGAGGAGGAGTCCGGCGGCGGCGCTGATGAGCGTCAGGACTCCGATCAATTTGGCGATTTCCTTCATACGGTTAACTCCACCATGGGGATTCTCACGCGGGTTTGGATTGTGGGGCATGGCCGAAGACGCGGGGCCGGACCAGCCGATTGATCAAGGGGGTGAGTGAATTCATAATGAGAATGGAGAAACTCACGCCTTCGGGATAGCCCCCCCATTTTCGGATGATGAGCGTGATGAGGCCACACCCGACCCCAAAAATGATCATACCGCCGCGGGTGACGGGCGTGGTGACCATATCGGTGGCCATGAAAAAAGCGCCGAGCAGTAATCCGCCGGTCAGCAGATGATAGTGGGGCGGGAGGTTTTGGCTGGGATCCATTTTGTAAAGGATCGTAGCCCCGATGGCGACGGTGAAAATCATGCTGAACGGAATATGCCAGGTGATACAGCGAGTGGCCAGCAGGTAGGCCGCTCCGGCGAGCAAGGCGAGGGAACAGGTTTCCCCGATGCAACCCGGCCGGTTGCCGGAGAGGAGATCGGACAAGCTGAATTGCTGAAAGAAATCGGGGGGAGCCTGCTGGGTGGCATTGAGCGTGGTTTTCCAGATTCCGAGAGGGGTTGCGGTGGTGACGGCATCGGCCCAGGGGAAGACCGAGGGGGCCAGCCAGGTGGTCATGGCGACGGGGAAGGAGACCAATAGAAAAGTGCGGCCGATGAGGGCCGGGTTAAATAGATTATACCCGATTCCGCCATACAACTGCTTGGCAATGACAATGGCGACGAGCGAACCGAGAACCGCCATCCAGGTCGGAAGCTGGGGGGGGAGGTTAAAGGCCAGCAAAACGCCGGTGAGTGCGGCACTGAGGTCATTGATCCCTCGATCCCGCTTCATGATGGCCCGGCTGGCCCATTCGGCCGCGACACAGGTGACGGTACAGGCGAGAGTCAAACGCAAGGCATCCCAGCCGAAAAACCAGAGGGCGGCGCCGAAGGCGGGGATCAGCGCGATCAGGACCCGGCCCATGATACGGGTAACCGAATCATCCGTCCGGACATGCGGTGAGGAGTTGATCAACCATTCTGAAGGGGGAGTGATATTCATAACGCCTGTTTCTTTTTCTGGGCTTCGCGTTGCTTGCGAAGGGCCTGGACCCGGGCCTTGGCGCGCCGCATGTGCTGGACCAGGGGGCGATGAGCCGGGCAGACATAGGCACAGCACCCACATTCAATACAATCCATAACGCTGAATTCCTCCGTGACGGCGTCCTGTTCGGCCTCCGCAGCTTCGCTGAGGGTGCAAGGCAGGAGTCGCATGGGGCAGGCGTCGACACAACGACCACAGCCAATACAGGGCATTGAGGAAAAGGGCGCTTCGCGTTCCGGCGGAAGGACCAGCAGGCCGGAGGTGGTTTTGGTGACGGCACCGGACAGACCGGATTGGGTGACCCCCATCAAGGGACCGCCGCAAATGAGGCGGCCGACCGGTCCGCGGGGTCCGCCGCAGAAATCGAGCAGATCGCTGAAGGGGGTGCCGATGCGCGCGCGGATATTGCGGGGCTGGCTGATAGCGGGCCCCGTGACGGTGAGAACCCGTTCGATCAGCGGCAGGTCGCGGATGACGGCATCGCCAATGGCGTGGGCGGTGGCGACATTCTCGACCAGGGTTTGAACATCCATGGGGAGGCCCCCGGAGGGAACTTCACGACCGGTAATCGAATAAATAAGCTGTTTTTCGGCTCCCTGCGGATACGTCGTGCGCAGGCGGACAATTTGGACATCGCCGGTCAGCGCATCGGCGGCCCGGGCCAGAGCGGCGAGGGCATCGGGCTTATTGTCTTCGATCGCGATACGGACCTGGGCGTCCTTGAAAATGTGCTGGAGAACATGGATGCCGGCGATGATGGAATCGGCCTGTTCGAGCATCAGGCGATGATCGGCGGTCAGGAATGGTTCGCATTCCGCGCCATTCAAGATCAGGGTTCGAATCGTTTTCCCGGGCGGAGGGCTCAGTTTAACATGGGTGGGGAAGCCGGCGCCGCCCATGCCAACGATGCCGGCCTGATGAATACGCTCAATCAATTCGCGGGGGGGCAGGGAGGTCCAGTCGCCGACGCGCGGCTCGGTTGGAAAAGGCTGATCGAGACCGTCGGATTCGATTTCGATGACCGATGCGCTTTTGCCGGAGGCGGTCATGCGGGGGCCGAGGGAAACGACTTTACCCGAGGTGGGGGCATGGACGCGGGCGGAGACAAAGCCCGCGGAATCAGCGATGGGCTGGCCCCTGAGTACGGTATCGCCTTTTTTGACGAGAGGTTTGGAAGGGGCTCCAAGGTGCTGGGAGAGGGAGACCGCCAACAAGGGAGGGATGGGGAATGCGACCACCGGCAAAGCGGCGGTGTGTTTTTTTGCATCCTTCGGATGAATGCCACCGGAACCGGTAAAAAGGGCGGAAAGGATGTTCATGCCGGATTCCCAGGTTTGAGACCGGACCGTTTCTGAATGGTGTGGGCCGGGCATTTATCGATGACGAGGTCGTTGTCGAGGGGCACGCTATAATCAACCACGGCCAATTGTCCCTCCATGGCGATGCCTTGCCCGTTGCAGGTTTTGACACAGAGCGTACAGGTAATACAACCGACCGAGCAGACTTTTTTGACATCCGGTCCCCGGTCTTGTGAGTGGCAGAGGACATGGATGGAGCGGGACTCGGGGATGAGTTTGATGAGATTTCGGGGGCAGGTGGAAACGCATTTGCCACAGGCGATACAGAGGACGGGATCGACGATAGCGAGGCCCTGTTCGAGCCGGATGGCCTGAACGGGGCAAATCCGGGAACAGGTCCCCAAGCCCATACATCCAAAGCGACAGGCTTTGCCGCTTCCGCCGACGAATTCGGCTGCCAGGCAGTCGGCGATACCGTTATAGGTGGCCGTTCGGGCGGCGTGGGAGTCATCGCCATTACAGAGGACGAGAGCCACCTGGCGTTCGGCGATGACGGCTTCCACTCCGAGGGCATTGGCCAGGGCGGTGATGGTTTCGGCGCCGCCGGGTTTGCACATATTGGGAGGTGCGGACTGGCTGACGACCGCTTTGGCATAGTCCGCGCATCCGGTATAGCCACAACTGCCGCAATTGATTCCCGGGAGAAGGGCGGTAATTTTTTCGATCTGGGGATCTTCATGGACCGCGAGGAAATGGGCGGCAATCGCCAGGATGGCCCCGCAGACGAGGCCGGTGCCGGCGATGATCACTGTTTGAGTTAGGACCGGATCCATCATAACACGCGATTCCCTTAGAATTTAACCAGACCGGAAAAGCCCATAAAGGCCAGGCTGAGCAGGCCGGCGGTTACGAGCGAGAGGGCGGTTCCCTGAAAGGCTGCGGGGGGATTGGACCGCGAAATCTTTTCGCGCAACCCGGTAAAGATAATCAGCGCCAGTGCGAATCCAACGGCCGCGCCAAAACCGAAGGTGCAACTCTTCATAAACGAAAAATCTTTTTGGATATTCAATACGGCCACCCCCAGAACGGCACAGTTGGTGGTGATCAGCGGCAAATAGATACCCAGTGACTTATGCAGGCCGGGACTGGTTTTTTTAAGGACGAGCTCGACGAATTGAACAAAGGTGGCAATCACGAGGATGAAGGCGATGGTTTGCAGATAGGTTGCCTGGAGGGGAACCAAAACCCAATATTGAAAGAGCCAGGTTACGGCCGAGGCGCAGGTGATCACAAAAATAACGGCCCCCCCCATGCCTGCCGCGGTCGGTAAGTCCTTAGAGACTCCCAAAAATGGGCAAATGCCGAGGAATCGGGTCAAGACGAAGTTATTGACCAGAACCGCTCCAACGATGAGAAGAAGATATTCCATGATGAAGATTCCCGATCGATTAAAAACTGGTTAATAATAATTGAAGACGGCAAAAAGAAAAGCGTAAAAAATAAAAAACGGCAAGATGTTAAAGAATTAACGAGTTAATTTTAAGGTCTGCGCCTGAAAATAATTCAGCGGTTTTCGAGGGATTTTACGCGATCCTCGAGTTTTTGGATTCGATCCCGGTATTTCCGGTCGATTTCTTCGATGGCGGAAAGGAGCAGACCATTGATCTGGTTCTGCTGGGACCAGAGGCGGTAGGTGTAGAATTTCAGGAGTTTCCAGATGACCTTTTTGAGGGCGATCAGGCTCCAACCGATCGGGCCCTGCCGACGCTCGCGGATGGTGTAATCGTTGATATCGACATGGGAGATATCGCGAAGGCAGTCGACATAGAACTGGAAAAAGTCGGCGTCATCGGTCAGATGGATGAGATTATTTTTTTCCGCGCGGGCGATACGACCGTCAGAATAGGCGCCTTCACTCATTTTTCGGGAGACAGTCTCCCGGATGGATTGGACGATGGCGGAGACATCGACGCCGGGCGCGCCGATAGAGATGGGTTGTGCAGGGGTATTATCCATGGCGAAGAGGGGGGGCAGGCTTAATTGGAGGATTTCAGGGTGTTGGTGCCGGTTGATATTGTACCCGCGGTGGTCAGGAGATTGGATTCGCTGTTAGAATGCGCGCCCGCCGAGTCTTTTTTGGGGTTTTTCCTGGCCGCTTTTTCCTCTTCCTGCGCTTTTTTCTTGGCTTCCTTTTCGGCTTTCTTTTTAGCCTCAATGACGTCCTTGGGGTCATCGCCTAAGTTGCTGTCGGACCAGCCCCGGGTCCAGCTTCCTTCTTTGCCCATGACGGCTTTACGCCGAATGGCTTCGGCTTGGATTTCTTCGGGGGTACTGAGGACATAAGGGGTGATGAAGACCAGAATTTCCCCGCCGGACTTGTCTTTCTTGTTGCTTCGGAAGAGATTGCCCAAGAGTGGAATATCGCCGAAGAAGGGGATTTTGGTGGCACTGACCTTATCCAGATCTTCCATGAGACCGCCCATGACGATGGTTTCGCGATTTTGAACGGCGACCGAGGCGGTCAAATCGCGTGAGAGGACGGTTGGCCAACTTTGGCCTTCGATTTCCTGATCATCACCTAAATTCTCAATCTTTTGCTTGATGTCCATGACCACAAACCCTTTTTCATTGATGCGCGGGGTGACGACCAGACTCAATCCGACTTTGCGGGATTCGACATCCGGGGCGAATTGTTGGCCCCCCGTGGTCGTGTTGCCGATGGCGCGGACCCCTTTATAGAAATACTTTTCATTCGTGACTTCAATTTTGGCTTCCTTGTTATCCTGAGCAAGAATAATGGGACTGGAAAGCACTTTGGCGTCCGAATCCGTGGCGGTCAGTTTGACCACAACATCGAGATTTAGATCGAAGTAGGTGAAAAAATAGGTCAACCCCCCCCCGACATTGTCGATGTTGGCCCGGGTGGCATCGATGGGAATGGCTTTTCCGCCGCCGCCACCCCCGGTATAGGCCATGATTGGGGAGCGTTTCCCTTCCGGGGTTTTGTTGTAGGCGATCATGGACCGTTGGAGCCAATCCACTCCGCGTTCCGATGTTTTACTGCGGGTCAATTGGATGATGACGGCTTCAATGAGAACCTGGGAGAGCATAATATCCATGCCCTTTAAAATTTCGAGTACCGTTTCCATGTCGCGCTTGCTGGCCATGATGACAATGCCGTTGATCCGTTTATCAGCCATGATTTTAATGTTATCCGCGGACAATTCGCCGATCTTGGACTTTCCGACGAGCGCGCCCGCCTGGACGGATTGGGCGGCCGATTGGGCGGCGGCCTCGCGTTGTTGAAGGTAATCCTGGAGGGCAGTGCCGCGTCCTTCCTTGGCGGCGTCAGCCTCGCCGGCTTTGGCGGCGCCGGTTTTAGGGGCATCCTTGGGTTGTGCCGCTCCGATCAGATTGTTCAGCATGGTCGCCACGCTTTCGGAGTCGGCGTATTCCAAGCGGACCACTTTGACGGAAAAGTCCGGCTCGGTGGCAACATCCAAGGCTTTAATGATGTCGTTGAAAAACTTCATGTTTTCGGGGCGGGTGATCAGGATCAGGATGCCGGTGCGGTCGTCGGCGATCATGCGAACTTCGCCGCGAATGACATTGGCGCTGGAGGCCTCGCCGGATTCGGTTGTCGTTGTGGTTGTGGTGGTCACGACGGCGGCCGTGGTGGGTTGGCGGGCGCGAATCACGCCGGGGGGGCCGGACATGGCGGGGCGGGCGACGGTGGGGGTGGCAGTTTTTTGCTGGCCCTTGGCTTCCTGGATGATCTCGGTCAATTTGGTTTTGATATCGGAGGCCTTGGCGTGGCGGATGGGGACGATATGCAATTCCTCTTTCAGTTCGAGGGGTTGATCGACCTGATCAAGAATTTCCCGCATCCGAACGATATTGACAACCGAATCAGCGACCAAGAGGGCATTGATGCGTTCGAGGGCCACGATTTTGCCGTAGGAATGGAGCAGGCCGGTGATGGCCTTTTGGGCGTCGGCGGTCTCGATATGTTTGAGGTTGATGACTTCCGAAACGACATCATCGACCTCGATGCGGTTGGTCGAGGAGCTATCCTGTCGGATCTGGAGTCCTTCCTGTTGCAGAGTGGCGACCGGGACGACCTTGACGAATTTTTCACCCAGGTTGACCAGGCCGATGCCGTTCATGGCGAGGATCGACTTGAGGGCCATGAGCGTTTCTTCGCGGTTGAGCTTGGATTGGCTCCGCAGGGTGATGGTCACCTTGGCGTTGGCGGGGGCTTCGAGAAGGGTCCGTTCCGTGAGATCGCTGTAGAATCGAAGGACTTGGTCGAGGGGGGCGGCGCTGAACTTGAGTTCATAGAGTTTTTCGGCAACCGGTTCCGGCGCGGATTCGACAGGGGTGGGGAGGGGGAAGACCGGGGGGGGGAGGACCACCGGCTCCGGGGTGGTGAGGAGGGTTTGATCGACGGTCGGGAGCCCGGCGGCGTCCCCGGCCTCCGGTTCCATTTGAGCCCATGCCGTATCGCGGGCGGCCATCAGCCCGAGGATCATCAACAGACTCGCGAATCCACGTAAAAAAATTCCCATCTTCATCATTACTCCCCTGCCCGACGAACGGATTTCCCGTCGCACGGACATCTATTTGCTCTTGGAATCTGCGGAAACCGGGGCGGGTGGGACGACAGGAGCGTCGCCGCCAGGCGATCCGGAGGGTTGGCGGGTGTACGAACTGTTGATCGTGAAGGTGCCGCGCAACACCCTTTTTTCGTTCGGTGCCACAGTCAATTGGCTGACGTCGAGCATAGCACCTTTTTGTTGGATTTCAAAAAGAAAAGCGACGATGGCTTTCAGGCTGCCCTCCCATTTGCAATTCACGGAGAGTTCGAAAAGGGTTCCGTGTTGGACCTCCTTTTCGACATCGCGGCTGAGGAGGGTGACGCCGTGTTGGCGGGCCATGTTTTCAATCTCGATCAGCATATCGGCCGTGACATCCTTGGCGACCGGGTAGGCGGGCAGGGACTGGCGCTGTTCTTTCAGGCGTGTCTCCCATTGGCCGGTCTGGGCGACCAGCCGCTCCGTCATGGCCACGCGCTGATCAAGCGCCACCTGATCCTTGCGCAGGGATTGAAGGGTTTTGATTTTAGGGACGGCCATCATATAGGAGATGCCGAACAGCAGGACGATCCCGGTGATTTCGAGCATGATGAGTTCGCGCAGGGGCATTTTCATTCGGCGGCCCCCGGGAGTTTTGCCGTCATTTTGAAGGATTCACGGCCGGTATTGTCCGGTTGGGTGCGGCCGAGTTCGATAACGGTGAAGAGGTCGGATTCATCGAGCGATTTTTTGAAATCGTAAACGAGCGTTACGGAAGCGGCATGGCCGGCGATTTCGACCGATTTGCCCTTGCGATAGGTGAAGGACTTCAACTCCAGACCGCCCGGGAGGGATTCGGTGATTTCCCGAAGGGATTCAATGGCGGAATGCGTGCGGTCGTTATATTGATCGAGTCCCATCACCCGGGATTGAAGGTCGCGGACGACTTGGGCGGGGGCGTTCAGGGCGATCAAGCGGGCTTGAGCCCGGCTTTGGGTTCGGCGTTGGGCGATCACCACGCCGGCGAGCGTGAGAACCGCGCACAGCCAGAGGGCTACGGCGGCGATACCGACATAGACCAGACGACGGTGCGCGGCCTTCCGGTTTCGGATCGACTTCCAGGACAACGGGGCGAGGTTAAGGGTCCCGGGGGAGAGGGTTCGATGGCCGAGGCCATAACTGACGGGCGGGAAGTTCTCGAGGGGGGCTGAGACGACATCCAATCCCATCCGCTGATGCAGGGTGGCGATGAGTTCGAGCGGTTCTGATCCACGGTAATAGAGCGAGATAGGGGCCAGTTGCCCGCCTTGTTCGGCCTCCAGAGAGGCGATGGTATTCATCGCTTCCCGGGCGATTTCATCGTTAACTTCCTCATCCGTCAAACCCTCGAATCCTTCCAAGGTTCGCAGAATGGCCGGGATTCCATCGTGCAGGAGCACTAGATCGCATTGGCCGGCTTCACGGAAGATCACCAATTGTCGGCCGACGGAATGAATCTGGCCGGGTACCGACTGAATGAGGTGAAGGGATGCGATCAGGTTCAGATCAATCCGATCCAACTGAAAACCGGCCGATTGGAAGCAGTGTCCGAGCGCTTCGGCCAGATCTGATTTCAGGGCGACCATCAGGATGCGTGAAAATCCGTCCGCTTCGTGGAGAATTTCCCATGAGAAAGACAGAGCGTCCAGCGGGAAGGGGGCGAATTTATCGACCTGCAATTCCACCATGCCGGAGATTTCGTCGGGGGAGGGGGTGGGTAGGGTGACGATTTTCATAAAAACCCAGGAACCGGGAATGCCCACCGTGATGGAGCCGGATAGGCCTTTAAGGGCCAGGCGGAACTCGTCGGCGAGACGGGGGAGGTCGGCCAAAAGGGCTTCTTTCAAGGTTGGATGGGTTCCGGGACTCAAGGGCCGGATCTGGGGGGGGGCTGAAAGGCCGATCTTTTCCGTGCCGGTGCGCAGAAAAGCCCATTCCAAGCCGGTCTGCTGCAAGGCTATGGCATTGACGATACGGGAGCCCATGCGAAATCCTGACGTTCCCTTGTTTTCGATGCGTAAAAGTCCATATTTATATCGCATTGGATAGGAAAAGCCAAATCATATTCGCGGTGCGGATTTTTCATTCTGCGATTCGGCGCAAACTCGCCTTTTTCATGAGAATCTTGCAAAATTCCCGCCAGAACGGTCGGGACAGAGCCCGACCCTCCAGAAAACGGGGAAAAGGCTTGTTTGCATCAAATGGAGGGACGACCTCCGTCCGCGGGAGATTTTGCAAACAACTCCAATTGAAAAAAACGATCAAAAAACTTGTTTTCAGTGCCCTTTTGAGTAGGCTGGTCAGCGGTTTGCCGGGGAAGGCCTTTTGGCGTTGGGTTTGCGGATGACTTAACAGAAAGATAAGCCATGCGTGGGTTTCTGAAGTTTTTGATGGTATTGGCGGTATTGGTGGCCATCGTTATTCTAACCGCTGATTTTTGGGGTTTTTGGCTCATCAAAGGTTTTTTGATGCGGCGGGGATACGGATGTACGGCGGAGGAGGTCCAAATCGGTTTCTGGCCGCCCCGGGTTGAAATCGGTGACATGGTCATCACCAATCCGAAGGATTTTTCCGATTTGCGCGGAGTTCGGATCGCCCGGCTCAAGTTGGTGGTGCCCTATAAAACCCTGATGGGGCAGGGCCATCGTATCGAGGAGGCGGTTCTGGAGATTCCCGAGTTGGTGATCATTCGCGCTGAATCCGGGGAGTTGAACTGGTCCCGTCTTAAACCTCCCCCCAAAGCTGGCAAAAGAGATCGCGCCGTTGCGTCCGGCGGGCCTGCGGTTCCTGTGCCGGGTGGAAAATCCGGGTCCCGGGGGAAGTCTTCGGCGTTTTACGGTTTTAAATTGGATCGCTTACGGATCAAACTGGGATTGGTTGAATACCGGGATTACCGGGTGCCGTCGGGTGCGCCTCCCCACGTCATTACGACCGATCTTCAGGTCGATAAGACCTATCAACCGGTTCCCAATCTGCCGATGGTGCTGGCGGGTTTGGGGTTGGAAATTTCACTCAAAGCCGATCCGGCGTTGAAACGGATGCTGGAACAGTCTGCGGATCCACGTCCGGTGCCTTGAGGGCAGGGGGTTGTCCTATCGAAAGGGTATTCATGTCTTCTTTTAAGGTCGCAATTATCGGATTCCGACACGGTCACATTTTCGACATCCTGCGCCGGGTGCAATCCCATCCCGAACTGACTCTGACGGCCACCTGTGAAGAGGATGCCGAGACCCGCAGACGTTTGACGCAGGAGGGCAAGGTGGCGATCACCCATGCCTCCGCGATGCAATTATTGGACGAGGCGGAGTGTGATATTGTGGCCGTGGGGGATTATTATTCCCGCCGGGGATCGATCTTAATAGAGGCCTTACGGCGCGGCAAACATGTGATTGGAGATAAACCGCTGTGTGTGACCCTCAAGGAATTGGATGAGATCGCGCGCCTGGCCCGGGCCGGAAAGCGGGTGGTGGGTTGCATGTTGGATCTGCGGGATGCGCCGGTTTATATCGGACTGCGGCAGGCGGTTCAAGAGGGGCGGATCGGTACGGTGACGGCCGTTGGGTTTACCGGTCAGCATCCGTTGGCCTTGGGAACGCGTCCCGAGTGGTATTTCGAAGAGGGGAAACAGGGGGGGACCCTGAATGATATTGCGGTTCATGCGGTGGACGCCATTCCTTGGATCACCGGCGAGCCGCTGGCGCGAATCGAATCGGCGCGGACGTGGAATGCCGGATTGCCGCAATTCCCTTTTTTCAATAATGGCGCACAGATGATGTTGAGTTTGCGCAATGGAGCGGGTGTTTTGGGGGATGTCTCCTATTTTGCGCCTGACCAGATGCGGTGTCCTTTGCCGACCTATTGGCGCATAACGATCTGGGGAACCGCGGGCGTGTTGGAGGCCAACCTGGCGAGTCCGGCGATCATCCGGTATGCCCAGGGTTTCACCGAGCCGGAGACGATTCCGCTTCCACCGGCGCGGCCTGGCGGCTACCTGGAAGATTTTGTCCGCGAGATCCGCGGGGAACAGCCGGATCCGAATGGCCTGACGACGGAAACGGTATTGACCGTGGCTCGTAATTCGCTGATGATCCAGGAGGCGGCCGATCAGGGTTTGACCCGGGTTAATTTGACTGTAACTGAACCGTAACACGGAGAAGCAATCCATATGACCACTCAACTGCGAAATGGCGAAACGATGCTGTTCATTGGCGACAGTATCACCGATTGCGGCCGGCGCAATAATGGCGGAACGTTGGGCGACGGGTATGTTCGTTGGTTCGATGTGCTATTGACGATGCGGGAAACTGAAAAGCGGGTGACGATCATCAATAAAGGGATCAGCGGCGATCGGGTTACCGGACTCCAGCAACGGTGGACGGATGATGTGTTGCGGCATCAGCCCGATTGGCTTTCCATTAAGATCGGGATCAATGACCTGCACAGCTATCTGGGAAACCCGGGCGATCCCAATGCGGTTTCGCCCGAGATTTATGAGCGGGCCTATATCGATATTCTGGCGCGGACCCGCAAAGCCTTGCCCAAATGTCGCATTCTCCTGATCGATCCGTTTTACATCAGCATCGAAAACACCCCCGATTTGTGGCGGAAGAAGGTGCTGGATCTGCTGCCCCGTTATATCAAGATCGTTCACCAGATGAGTCGTCAATATAAGACCCGGCTGGTCGAAACGCATGGGATTTATCAGCGTCTGCTCAAATATCGCGACGCAGATACCTTCTGTGGCGAGCCGGTTCATCCCAACCCCGTTGGACATCTCGTCATCGCCGAAGCGGTGTATGCGGCGCTGAGTAAATAAGGATCGGTTCAGCGTCCGTGTTTTTCTAGAAAATCCCGAAAGACCGGCCACCCGCCCAAAGGTTCCGCGGGGTTCGTGTTAGGCTGGTCGGCCGTGTGTCCACATCCCGGAATCGAGACCAGGTCGGCTGGGATGCCTTCCCGGCGGAGAGCCGCGACAAAGTCTTCCGACTGATTCAAGGGAACAATGGCATCCGCCATTCCGTGTGTGCAAAGGCACGGCGGCGCGTGGGGATGAATTTGAAAAATCGGCGAAGCCTCGCGCTCGATGGGGGCGCGGTCTTCCGCCCGTCCCCCGAGGAACGGTGCCACACAAGTGGAGACGTGTTCCGGTTTTTCAATGCGCCACCGGGCGATGTCAAACACTCCGCATACGGGGATCATGCATCGCACGGTACAGGGCCCATTCGCGTGCCGCGTGGCGCGCAGGCCGAGAAGTGCCGCCAGGTGTCCACCGGCTGAGGCGCCGGTCAAACTGACGCGGGTCGGATCCAGTCCCAGCGACCGTCCCTCGCGGGAAATCCAATCGAGAACCGACTCCATGTCATCAATCTGTGCCGGATGGGAAGCGGTTCCCGTCAGCCGGTAATCCGGAAGGAGAGCGGCAAAGCCCGCCTCGACGATCAACCGTCCATAGGACTCAATCGAACCCCTTGCTCCCGCATGCCAACCGCCGCCATGAATGCAAACCACGACGGGTGACGGGCCGG
>CAZCDO010000066.1:2103-17916 GCA_964497135.1 uncultured Verrucomicrobiota bacterium | reverse complement strand
GAGATGGCCAGAACGGAGTCGAATTCAACCGGTTTCCCGGCTTCAGCCGTCAAGCGTTCGACCGAAAAAGTGGCGCCGGGTTGGACCCAATACTGCTTGCCACCGGTCATGATTACTGCATAAGCGTCCATAGTCGCAATCCTTTAGGTATTGATTGAAGCGAGCTAAATTACTCGAAACAGGGGTTTTTTGTCAAGCGTTTGTTATTTTCGAAGATCGCGCACTGGAATGCCGACATAGCGCTTGAGGAGTTTGCTCACGTGGGATTCGTTGGCCAAACCGATGTGTTTGGCGATCTGGCGGCGGCCTATGCTTCCGGTATTATTCGTAATCACCCTTTTCTCGACGGCAACAAGCGGGCGGGTTTTCTTGCGGCCGCTCTTTTTCTCGAGGTCAACGGGCTTCGCTTTGCCGCGTCGGAAGAAGAGGTGGTCGTACAAACCCTGGGCCTGGCCGCCGGGGCGGTGTCGGAATCGGCCTATGCGGTCTGGCTCAAAAAATCATGCCCTTCGCCGGGCCGATCGACGTGAGAGGGGTTGTTTGTGAGCGCCGGTCAAAAACGGGTTGAGAAGAGGGAAGAAGATGTTTTATGGGTTAAGGGGGAAGAAAACGAAGAAGATCAAACCGGCTATTTCGAGCCAGTTTCATTTCGGAGTTCACAGCCGAGCACCAGCCAAAGTCGGAAATAACGGGTTTCGTGATTTTTGGAAGGTCGGGGGCTTGTCCTGAGCACCGTCGAAGGGCCACCCCGACCGTCGGGTCTTGGCCCAAATTACAATTCCTGTGCGCAAAGCCGCCTACGTTTTTTCAACGACCGGATAAGACCATTGATTCTGCACGGCGTTCAAAGGGAGAACGGTCACCTGAGGGGCAAGCGGATAGGTCCGGTCTCCCGGATAAAGCACCCATAGATGAGTGAGATCGAGATCCCTCAAGGCGCTGGACATGGATGGCGTCAATCGGGGAGCATCGGCATACTTGATCTCAACCGCCCAGTTCTTACCCTGCGCCTGCCAGAACAGATCCACTTCGGCGCCGGCATGGGTCGCCCAAAACGACAGTTCCTCGTTGCGCTTCCCGATGGCGCGAGTCGCAACCTCCAAGGCAAATCCTTCCCATGACGCTCCCAGTTTATTGTGCGTCGAAAGATCGCCGGCCGACCGTATGGCCAACAACACATGGAGTAAACCGGAGTCGCGCAGATATAATTTGGGACGCTTGACCAATCGCTTGCCCAGGTTGACATGCCACGGCTGGAGCAAACGGATCATAAACGTGCCTTCGAGAATGTCCAAATAACGACGGATGGTCATGTCCGACACGCCGAAAGAGCGGGCAAACTCGGCATGGTTGAGGATTTGTCCGTGATAATGGCACAACATGATCCAGAATCGGCGCAAGGTCGCAGCCGGAATCGCGATGCCCAACTGGGGAATATCCCGTTCCAGAAAGGTCGCAACATATTGTTCCCGCCACAGGTGGCTTTCCTCGTCCGTGCGGGCAGCATAAGACCGCGGGAATCCACCTCGTAACCAGAGCTGTCGCCACTGGTGGGCCCCAATATCCCCCAACCGGAGGCCCCCGAGTTCATGATAGCCAATGCGGCCGGCCAGCGACTCCGCGGACTGGCGGATCAGATCGCGCGACGCACTGCCGAGAATCAAATAACGCTGTTTCGGATGCGTATCCACCAGATGCCGAATGACCGGAAAAAGATTGGGCACCCGCTGAATCTCATCGATCACGATCAGTCCCGAAAGCGGTTCGAGCGCCAACATCGGCTCTGCCAGCAATGCCGCATCCTGTGGATTTTCCAAATCGAAGAAATGTTGGGTTTTAAATTCATGCGCCAGCGTGGTCTTGCCCGATTGGCGCGGACCGAGAATCGCGGTCACCGGAAAAGTCGCAATGAACCGCTTCAAAACCGCCCTATCCGTGTTTCTGGTAATCATCATGGCGATGATTCTATAGTAAACATCATAGAAATGTCAACTCATAGAGATGATTTTTCAATGTATCTGATCAACCCGCGAGCCGGCTGATCGACGAAGCGACAGAGCAAATCCTTGAGATAAAGATTTCCTCTTGAAATACAAGTTGCAATTAATAGACAATTAAATGCCATAATTACAATTACAGGATCCGCGGTCAGACTTGACAGTGTGCATGATTTAAAAGGGATCCAAAAGAAAGCCATGGAAAAAGGACTGCCTTATCAGACCCTCATATCCGGGATGATTCATCAATATGTGGAAGACGATTTGGTCGAAAACAAGCACGGCTAATCGCTTGATTTGCCGTTCGCCGAGAATAATGAACCCCGATGGAGAATGAAAGCCGGACGGCGGCAGTTCAATGCCCTTACGGGCACACTACAAACGGTTTATTGCGGAAAATCAGATGTTCGTAGTGACGCCGTTAGGCGTTTCTTCGCCATGAATTAGGATTGCCGGTCGCCCGATACCTTCCACTGAAGAAAAGAATTCCTTCGCATCGGGATCGCTGGGACAAACCCCAGATCCCGGCGGATCTCGTCCATGGAATAGACCGGGTCGTATTCATGGCCCGGACGTTGATAAGCGGCGAGATCCAGCTTGCCGCCGATGGCCCGTATGATTTCCGGCACGGAATCGTCGCAACAGGTGTCCGGTCCCACCAGATTGTATTGCCGGTAACCGGGTTTTTCCGGCGCGTCCACGGTCAGTTGCAGACACCGCAGGACATCAGCCAGGGCCACGCGCGCCAGGGTCACAAAGCCCCACAACGGCAGGCCGCTGGCGGGCGAGGGGACCGGCGCATAGGATTTTTCATCGGTGACCGCGCCGAACCGCAAGGTCACGAAATCGGCGCCCGGGGTGCGTCGGGCGAAGTAAGCCGCCCAGTCTTCCATGGTGGCTTTCGAAAGTCCGTAGGCGTCCCGGCCGATGAAGGGGTGATCGGGCGGCATCGGCAACTGAAGCGGGATAAACCGCGGCTCGCAATCGGTCAGACAGCCGACGGCGGCAATCGAACTGGCCAGTACAAATTTCCGGCAACCTCGATCGACCAAGTAACGGACCAGTCGCCGGGTCCCGGCCACATTGACTTCGATGCCGTCGGCTTCGCTGCAGCCGCCGGTCACGGCGGCCAGGTGGATCAGGGTGTCAATTCGATGCCCGTCGAGCTGGCGTAAATCTTCGAAGGAATGGAAACAGCCTTTGATGCTGATCACGCCGTCCAGGGTCTTTTGCTTGGAGCGCGCCAGACTGATGACCGAGTGGTGTTCCGCCAATCGGGCAACCAAGGGTGAACCGATAAACCCTGTTCCGCCGGTTACGAGAATCGTCTTTTTCATGGGACTGCTGCTCCTGTTGTAAGTGCCTCATCATTCAGAACCGCTTTGAAATAGGATACGATCAGCCGTTTGCAGGTTTTTCCCTCCCCCCGGCGCGGGGGAGGGTAGGGTGAGGGGGAACATTGGAACCCCGGGTCTCGTTTCGGCGGATCCCCCTCTCCCCGGGCCCTCCCCCTCGCCGGGGGGAGGGAGGAGCGAAACGCCTCCGGTAACTTGCCCTTTTGGGGGTTTTGGGTGAATCCCCACCTTGGCTCTTTAGAAAAATGGGGCGAAGTCGAGAGCATCCTCTTCATCCCGAACTTTTTGGGATGGGAGCCGGCCACTCGAACACCGCCAGTTCCGAAAGCGCCACGCCGGCTCTCGCTTCCAAAACCCGAAGCCGGATCCGTGTTGTCCGGCAAGTGTCCAGGCGGATGAGCCGGCGATTTCCAATCGCCTCCCCCCGGGCTACTTCCCGCCATTCCCCGTTTTGATCCACATCCAGGGCGAAGCGATCCACCCGTTGGCCCAAGGGCAAATATTCACGAAGGCTCACGCCGTTGAACTCGGTCTCTGAGGGAAATTCCAGCACCACTTCGGCCTGCCGTACATCGTCATCGGTCGCCCAATAGGTGTCGGGCGATCCATCAATGAGATGGGCGGGTCCGAACGCCGCGCTGTTCCCGCGGGCTGGGCCGGACTGAATCCGGGCGGTCCGGGCCAGGTCGTTGGACAATAATTCCCGAACCCGATTCCCGAAAGCGGCCAGCGATTGCGTATCCGTCTCGTGAATCCGGCCCCGGCGGTCCGGTGGCAAATTCACCAGGAATGAGGTGCCGCGTCCCACGGATTTGAAAAAGAGGTCGAGCAGATTCTCCGGCGTGCGGACCTTGTCGTCTTCCGCCGCATGGTAAAACCAACCGGGACGAATTGACACATCGCACTCGGCGGGCAACCAATGGGTACCACTGCGCTGTCCTTGATTCAGCGCCACGTGATCCGCTTCGCCCGGGAAAAAGGCGTCCCGATTCAGCGTGGACCAGCAGGGATCCCCGGCGATGCCCTCTTCATTGCCGACCCAGCGGATGTCCGGTCCGGCATCGCTGAACAGGCAGGCGTCGGGCTGAAACTCCCGCACGATCTCCCAGGTGTTTACCCAGTCGTAGTAGGTGCGGCGATCGATTTCACGGCGCTCCCGCGCGCCGCCATAATACCCGTCGCCCCCGTTGGCGCCGTCGAACCAGACCTCGAAGACCGGCCCGTATTGGGTCATCAATTCGCGCAGTTGATTGCGGTAATAGGTCAAATATTCCGGGCGGCCATAGGCCGCATGGTTGCGATCCCAGGGCGACAGATAGACGCCGAAGAGCAGGCCTTGCTCCCGGCAGGCGTCGGAGATTTCGCGGACCACATCGCCGCGCCCGTTGCGCCAGGGGCTGTTTTTGACGGAATGTTCGCCGAAGGCGGTGGGCCACAGGCAGAATCCATCGTGATGTTTACAGGTCAGAATCAAGCCGCGCAAGCCGCCGCCGGCCGCCGCGGCGACAATCTGGCGGGCATCGAAGTCGGTCGGATTGAAGACCGCAGGCGATTCATCGCCATAGCCCCATTCTTTGTCGGTGAAGGTGTTGACCGTAAAATGGAGAAAGCCGTACACCTCCAGTTGATGCCAACGGAGTTGCCGGGCGGAAGGAATCGGGCCATAGGGATGCGGAGGTAACACGGCGTTTGAAGATTTCGTATTGTTCATGGCTCTTTCTGCATAACGGTGGGATATTGTTGTTTTACTTGAGAGAAAGAGAATTTCACGCAGAGCTCGCAAAGACGCAGACGGGAAACAGGGTCGCGCGACGAGCGCTCCCGCAACGGTATCGTGCCTCGCGCGTCCGGTCCTCCGGTGAAGCCGAAAGCCCAGCATAATGGCAAACAGTCGGCGCGAAACTCCGGCCCGTTGCGGGACGGCTCTTCGCGGCGACCCTGACCTTGGCGGACTCTGCGGCTTTGCGTGAGACGTCTCATTTCCACCTTTCGATGACTTTTAAACACTCACAAACCTCAATGACCCACACTGATCCAGAATGAACCTTTTTCATCAAGGTAACGAAGGGTATCGGAATTCATAAGTCGTTTCCGAAAATATCGGACGCCCCAGCAGATTTCAAGCGGTATTCGCCAAATGCAATGGAAACACAAAGATTTCCACCAATACGCAATATGGATCGGACCTTCGGCTTTATGCGAATGGCGGTTGATTCCGCCCGTGGAGTCGGGTACCTTAAGCCCATGCGGGCGATTATGCCCTTAACCGGAGGTTTTGGCCGATGCCCCAACACAACGACAGTCATAACATGGCCCTGTTCTGCGATTTTGAAAACATCGCGCTGGGCGTCCGGGATGCCGAAATCGGTCCGTTCAATATCAACAAGGTCACCGAGCGGTTGTTGTTGAAAGGCGACATCGTGGTCAAGAAGGCCTACTGCGACTGGAATCGCTACCGGGATTTCAAGGCGCCGATGCATGAGGCGTCCTTCGAATTGATCGAAATTCCGCATGTCCGGCAGAGCGGCAAGAATTCGGCCGACATCCGCATGGTGGTGGATGCGCTCGACCTGTGCTACACCAAGGCCCATGTGGACACGTTCGTGATCATCAGCGGCGATTCCGACTTCTCGCCCCTGGTCAGCAAACTCCGCGAAAACAACAAGACGGTGATCGGCGTCGGCGTGAAGAATTCCACGGCAGACCTGCTCACCGCCAATTGCGACGAATTTATTTATTACGACGATCTGGTGCGGCGCCCGGTGGTCCGGCCCCCGCCAGCCCCCCTCCCGGCGGACCGCAAACCCACCCGGGCGACCGCGGTCAAAGGGGTTCCGTCGCCCGCCGGGGCTGCGTCCGACGAGGCGTTCGACCTGGTGGTCGAAACGTATGAGGCGCTCCAGGGCGAGCGGGGCGCGGATGACCGGATCTGGGGGTCCATGATCAAGCAGACGCTCCAACGCCGAAAACCCGGATTCAGCGAATCCTCCTACGGATTCCGATCCTTCCGGCAACTGCTCGAAGAAGCGGCCGCCCGGGGCATTTTTACATTGGAACATGACGAGAAATCGGGCGGCATTGTCGTCCGCCGCTGTCGGCCTTGAACCCTGCGCGCGCGACTCTCTCAGGCCGGATTGATGAGGTCGGCGGTGAGGCGGTGTTGCAGGTGGGCGATTTGCGACAGGGCCTGTCTCAGGGCGTTGCGATCCCAGGTTGGCAAGCCGGACAGAAGGACGCAGTTATCGGGGATCAAGCCGCGTTCCAAAGCTTCCCCTTGAACCCGGAGGCGAAGCCCCATCAAGTGCTCCCAGGCGTCCAGGGTGTCCTGGGTGAGGTCCGGGGGGAGATGCCCGGCTTTGGACAGGACTTTTATGCGGGCAACCGTTGCGGTTTCATGCACCTGATGCCGGAGCGCATAGACGCGGGCGAAGTTGACAAAATGCAGCATGGCCGCCTTGAGATTCAAGCTCTCGTCCCCGCGATGATCGGCCCGGATGCGGCCGAGCACATCCAATGGAGCCTTGAATTGCAGGGTGTCCCAGGCCAGATGGCGCAAGAACACCGGACGATCCCGCACCCCATCGAAAATAGGCCGCCGCAAGGCGGACTCCAGATTAACCTCACCCCAGATCGTGCGGAAATCGAAGTAGATATTCACGTCCAACAAAGCCTCGGGTTCGGCCTGCCGAATCCAGCCCTCAAATTGCTCCCGCCAGCGGGACAAACTCAGGATCCACACCGGATTGGCCGCGGTATGGCCGGTACTACAGGGCGGCAAGCCCGCCGCCGAACATCGGTCCGTGACCGTTCGGCCAAAGGCTTCATACCAGGCCCGGTCTCCCGCTTGATCGGCATACAGAATGCAGGTGTCCTGATCGGTATGCAGGGTGGATTCACCCCGGCCGATACTGCCGACGGCCAGCAGGCTGAAGGGGGCCGGTGCCGGACCGAGTTCCTGAATCGCTTCGCGACAGGCTCCCGTCAATAGCTCATCCACGGATTGCCTCATTGCGGCGATCACCAGTCCGGCGTGCCGGCCGGTTTTCACCGCTGTTGCCAGGTGTGACACCATGTGTTGCCGATAGCCGCGTAAATCACCCGGTTCCCCCATCGGCAGGCCCAGAAGCGGAGAGGGATCTGTTGGGCGGAATGCCTCCTCCCGCGACGCATCGCACAGCACGGCAACGCCGTTTCCGACCCAGATGCGGATGGTGCGATTTTCGGCAGGGTGCAACAGAAGGCCCCGGGCTTGACCCCGGGTTACGATTTCATGACTCAGAACCGCAAACTCCGCCGGGGGGAGCGTGTCCTTCAGCGAGCGGCCGATCCATTCCGTGTTCTCCGCGTGGGATAGCAACCGGGTCGCGACCGCATCGGCGGCCAGAATGGTCAATGGGGGGTCTGTTTCCAGACGTAATTTTCCCAGCCCCATCGCCGACAGAGGGTCGGATTCTCCCGCTCCGTTTTGCGCCTGCAGGGCCGGCCGGAGATCGCGGCCGGAGAGCATGACGGCCACTTCCCCATGGACCTTGAGTGCCGAACACGTCAGCCCCACGGGGATGCTTTGCGCTTTTGCAGCGAGCAGGGTTTCGCATTCCGGCGCGGACAGGCCCGCTTTAACCGCGAGTGCCAGGCTATTTCCCCGATCCGGTAAAATACGGTCCACGGGCAACCCGAGGAGCTCGTGTTCCTCCCAGCCGAGCAGTGCACAGGCGGTCCGGTTGGCGCCCGCGATCCGCCCCTGGATAAACAGGAGCGCCAGGTCGGCCGAAGCATGGGCGAGCGCGCGATAGCGTTCGCGGGATTCCTTCAATTGCCGTTCGGCTTCACGCCGGAGCTGCTCACTGCGCCAGCCCTGCCGGATCCCGATGGCGAGCAACAACAGCATGCCGACCCCGGCCAGACCGGCCATGGCGTACAGGTGGCCGGTGACCCGTCGGACTTCGGCCTGCACATCATCGACATAAATGCCGGTTCCGAGAATCCAGCCCCAGGGTTTGAATTCGCGGATATACGAGAGTTTGGGCTTGATGCGATGGGGATCATCCTGCCATTGCCAGAAATAATCGACGTAGCCTTCGCCCTGCCGGTCGATGATGGCCAACGATTCGACGAATACGCGCTTCCCCGCGGCGTCCCGGAAATCCGCCAGCGACTGGCCTTCAAGATCGGGCCGGTAGGGATGCATGACCATGCGCAGATCGCGATCCATGATCCACAGATAGTCCTTGTTGTCCGGTCCATAGCGCAAGCCGCGCAAGGCCCGCAGGGCGGCGTCCCGGTTCCCGCGATCGTCCTGGGACAGCGCCGGATCCAACTGGCTGATGGCGGCGCTGACAATGGCCTGGAGGGTTTCCCGCTTGCGATCCAGCAAGGCCTCCCGCGTGGCGGGAATGAGCACCATCCCAATGGACAGCGCAAAAATAACCAGAGCCAACAACGGCGGCAAAAAAACGGCCGCCAGCCGAAGCGCCCACTGGCTTCGCGCGCTCAGCGTGAACTTCGGCAAGTTCATAGGGGCCTCTTTTTCGGCGACTCAGCCGTCAGTCGTGATCCGGCTTATGCGCCAGCGCCAAAAACTGATCCGCATTGTGTCCATAATCCCGGGAGAGGAAACTGCCCACAAACAAAGCAATGAAGGAGGCTGTGACCCCGAATACGCCGGGTCCGCCGGAGGTGGGCAGGCCGAGAAAAGACGAATGCCCGGCGAGGAGCATATAAATAAAAATGACCGAAACGATCAAGCCCGTGGCGATGGAGGCGATGATTCCCTGGCGGGTGGCACGCTTCCACCACAGGTTGGCCATCATGGCGGGGAAGATGGCACTGGCGGCGATGCCGAAAGCCAGGGTGACCAACCAGGCCACGTTTTGATCCTTGAGCAGGACCGCCAGGGCGACGGCAATCCCGGACATGACCAACGTGGTGATTTTAGCGATCGAAAGTTCCTGGTGTTCGGTGGCGTTCTTGTTGATGAAGACCTTGTAGAGGTCGTGACTGATGGTCGAAGCGGCGGTAATCATCAGACCGGCGGCGGTGCTTAAAATGGCTGCGACTGCACCGGCGGCGCCGATGGCCATCAGCCATTTGCCCCCTACGAATTCGCTGATATTCAACACGGACATGTTTTTGGCCAGTCCAACGCCTTTGGGCCCTTCCGCGATCCAGGCGACGATTTTGGGATAAATGGCGGGAATCAACAGGAAGCCGAGGATGATGGCGCAGATATAAAAAATGCCCAGGGCGACAATGCAGAGGGTGACGCTTTTCTTGGCCGCCCGGGCGCTGGGCACGGTGTAGAACATGATCAGGATATGGGGCAAACCGGCGGTGCCGAAGACCAGCGCGATGACCGTGCTGATTTGGGCCAGCGTGTTGTTGGTTTTGACGCCGATGGTCAGGATGCTGTCCGCGTCGGGCATCATCTGGCGGGCGGTGGCGATGGCCTGGTCCGCCGGCAGATTGCGGATGGCTTCCACCACGGCCGGGTTTTTGCCGGCCAGGATCGGGGGGACCGCTTCGCGGGCGGCGGCGAGAATGCCGCTGAAAGAGCCGTGGCCGACAATCACATAGGCCAAGATCGTCAGAACGACCATGGAAATGAAAAGGAACAAGGCTTGGATCACCTGGTTGTACAGGGTGGCCTTCATGCCGCCGAAAATGATGTAGATGCTCATCAGGATGCCCAGTCCGATGGTGACCGCTACAAAGTTCCAGCCGAGCAGCATTTCAAAGAGCAGGCCGGCGCCCAGCATCTGGGGAACGAGATAGAAGGTGGAAATGACCAGCGTGCAGATCATCACCAGGAGTTTGATGCGGTTGTCCGGATACCGCCGGTGCAAGGCGTCGGCCACGGTATAGCTCCCCACGTTGCGCAAGGGTCCGGCGATCAGCAACAGCACCGCCATGTAACCCCCGAAAAAGCCGATCGAGAGCCAGATGCTGTCGATGCCGAACACCCCGATATCGCCGGCGCAACCCAGGAAGCTAGCGGCCGAGAGATAGCTCCCGACCATGGCGATGCCGACTTGAACCCAGGGCACGCCCTTGCCGGCGACATAAAAGTCGGAGGTGGACTTGGTTGAACGGCTGGTCCACCAGGTGATGACGATACTGGCGACGACAAAAAACAGGATGAAACCCACGACCAGTGAATAGTCAGACATGACAGGTTACCTCGATTTGACAAAATAGATGACGATCAACATCCACGAAACCGGAAAGATCGCCAGGGAGATCAAGAGCCCCAGCGGCATTCCCAGGCAGGGGATAGCGGCCCAGCTCTTCAATGCCGGTGTTTGTAAAACCGCGGCGCCGATGTAAAAAACAAAAAAAAGGCCGAAAATAATGAAGCTTATTTTTCCTCGGGAACGCATGTGTCCCAAGTCCTGGGGGCCGCTCTCTGACGGCGCTGGATTCATGCTAGTCATCGATTCCTCCATGTTTAAGGGTGACATTCGATCCATAACCGTGCCGTGCGCGGGATATTATCGAAGGGATGCCCCGGTGTCAATCGCGCTGGTTTTCAGGAAATTCCGGGCGCCACTGCGATTGGGTGCCAAATCGCTTGTTTCCTTAATAAACCGCCCCCGGCGGGGCTTCGCCCCAACCCGATTCCCCGTTGTTGTAGGCCGGGTCTCTGCGCCCGGCGTCCGCTGATCTCCCTCTCCAGACTAAATAAGTTGACAATCGCCACCTAATGTATAAGTCTAATGTATACATTGGAGGTGTGGTATGGTTCGAACACAGGTATATTTAACGGAAGAAGAGCGAAAAGGTTTGAATATCCTCTCTGAAGTTACCGGGAAAAAAACTGCGGCGCTCATCCGGGAAGCCGTCGATCAGTTAATTTCTTTAACCGGGAAAAGCCGGCGGGATGCCCTATTGGATCGGGCCGCTGGCATGTGGCGGAATCGTCAGGATCTGCCGGATTTTCAAGCGAATCGTCAATCGTGGGACCGGAGTTAAGCACATGCTCGCACCGGTATTGGTGGACACTGATGTCATGGTTGATTTTCTTCGCGGAGAGTCGAAGGCCGGAGAGCTGATCAAGCAGTATGCCGACCGCATCATTTTGTCCAGCATTGTATTGACGGAATTGTATGCGGGAGTCAAAGGGGAGCAAGAACTGGCCACATTGGATGGGCTTACAGATCTTTTCCGCATTATTCCGGTCACTGCGGAATTGGCCCGTTCCGGGGGGCTGTATAAGCGCGACTTCGCTAAATCCCATGGCATCGGTTTAGCCGATGGCATCATCGCCGCGACCGCAGTGGCGGAAAACGCGGATCTGAAGACTCTTAATGTCCGACATTATCCCATGATCCGCAGTCTTCAACCGGCTTATTTGAAGCCCTAAAGACGGGTAATAATGATCCTCTTTCGGAAGGTGTGGCCGCCCGGTGTGACCGTCGGAATGAAACCGGCTTGAAATCGCCGGTTTGAAGCGGTCCGATTTTATCACGCCAAGGCGCGGAGTTCGCCAAGGTTCTGATGCTCTGGGAATTCACCACCGAGGCACGGAGGAAAGACTTCACGAACTCCCGATGCGGGCCGTCTCGAAAGGCGGCCTTTCAAGCCAGCCCGCGTGCTCTCTGGAGGGAACCGAGTTCACAGACTGATTCGACGCATAGGTGTCTCCTGTGCTCTCCTGCTCCTTCAACAACCACTGAGGATCGGCTTGGCGCGCCGCGCGCGAAGACGGTCCGCATCTGCGCGGTCTCTCCCTTGAAAAGAGCGGGGTGAGGGCACCCCGGCTCCACAACCTGAGGAGCCAAAGCAGGCCCCGCGAAGAGATGCTCTTACGAGCACACTACAAATTATTGATGTCTCTCAGCTTATTCCAAGTCGCCCAATTCGCCGCCGGGCAGAACGCGGCGGAGTTCGACTTGCGGGCCGGGGGCTTTCTGTTCCAGGCGCGAGCCGGTGAACAGGAAGCAGGGGCGCAAGATTCCGCCCAACCCGATTTCGTTGGCGGCCGAGTTGCGGATCACTTGCAGGGCGAGCACGTTCTCGGCACCTGGCTTGAGGCCATCGGTCAAATCGAATTCGGCGGGGTTGGAGAAGCGCACACCGCTCGTGCCCACGAGTTGACCGTTGATCCATACGCGCATCTCGTCCTCGAACCCCCCGGCGAAAAGACCCACCGGTTGGCCTTTCAAGTCGGCCGGCAGCGTGAACCGGAAGCGATACCAGACGGCGCCCATTCGATGTCCGGCAGCAAGTCCCTGGGCGGCCCAGTTGGAGGAATAGGTCCGGGTCTTCAGCCAGGCGGCATCATCGGTCCCGGGCTGCTCATAGTTGTAGCCCTCACCATGGCCGATCATTTTTTCGTCGAACTGCGTGGGCAGTTCGTCGGGAAGGCGCAGCACCAACCGGTAGGGATCGGAACTGAATTTCAGGCCCTCCTCGACAAACTTCGCCAGAAACCGTTTGATATACTGGGGCCCTTCGTTGGCGACCAAGTCCGAATTCTGTGCATAGGCCTTGTCCCAATGCGCGCGCAAGGCATCGAGTCGGAGTTTGGCCGCGGGGAAATCAAATTCCTGAGTGGCTTGGAAATAGTCCAGGTAGAGTTGCAATGCTTCCAGATTGTGGTGGGTGAACCCGATTCTCGTCTTGTCGGCCGGCGTCTTCGCCGCCTGGGACGCCTGGTCGACGAGGGCGAGCGCATCCCGGATCCACGCGGAATCATAGATGATCGGAAATGCGTGATAGGATCCGGCCTCCTGCCCGGCGCCATGCTGACGTTCGATCAGTGCGAGGTGATATTTCTCCATGGCGTCGGCTCCGGCCCCATAGGCCTTTTCGCAGAACTGCCGCAGCAACTTTTTCCAGTCCTGCTGCGTATCCCAGGCCAGTTTCATGAAGACATAATCGCTGGCGGCCAGGACGGACCACATTTTGGTGGCTTCAACATTGAGTCCCAAAATCCCCTGTTCCTTGTAAAAAGGCAGCTCCTCACCCCAAATCCGAACTTTGGTGTAGGGCAGCAGGTTTTCGGCGAGATTCCAGTTGTAGCCGCGATAGACCATCGGATTTCCCTGTTTACGGGCCAGGTCGCCCCATTGTTCCACGACCTTCCGGTAGGCTTGTTGGGAGGGCGAGTTGGTGTCGCAGACCCCGTGAAACCGTGAGAAATTAATCGGGGCGAAGATCTGGACGATCTTGGGATCGGGCATATAACGGGTGGGATAGCCGGCATGGACGGAATAGGAATAAAAACCCACATAGGCGTTGGGATAGTCCTTGTGCACCTTCTCGAGAATCCGGTTGGCCATCAGGATCAACTCGTCCGTGCGGTCCAGTTCGCCGACGATCGGATCCATTTTTCCGGACCCGGCCGCGAGCGATTCCGGCGATATGGAATAACCCAGCCCATCGGCCGGGCCGATGCCGAAACCCGCTGACGTGTCGGGGGTCCATTTGCCGGCCTTGATATTCTGCTCATAGGTGTTACGAATGTCCTGCGCGAAGAGCTCGATGACGCGGGGATGCGTGGATTCGAGTTGAGGGCCTTTCCGTACAAGCTTGCCGTCGGGTCCCTTGCGCAAGGCCAGCAGAGTCCGGTCTTTTTCGATTTCGGCTTGGTGCCGCTTGATAAAGACGTCCCACACGTGTCCTTTTGCATCAAATGCGAAGTGTTCAAAATTACCGGACTTATGCCGCTGTAACCAGAGGGCGAAGCGCTGGCTCTCTCCCGGCATGGCCGGATGTTCCTGGGTGCGATAGCCGCGGTACCAGAGTTTGCGCATCGCAAAGGCGGGAACCTGTGACTCGTCCATCGCCGGCACGGAAACGGTCTTCAGGGCCGGAATAATCTCGCCGATCTCGCCGGGCATGATCCAGTCGCAACCCAGGCGGTTGAGCAGCTCGTAAGCGCCAAAGAGCGACCCCGCGTCGCTCTCTCCGCCAATGAGGACCCGGTCGTTTTTAACGAGGATCCGGAATCCCTCCTTCGACAAGGAGGTCTTTTGGGGCTTCGCGCCCATCGAGACCGCCAAGTCCCCGAGTACGATGGCAGGGCCTTTGATGGAGGCGGTGGATGCGTTGGTGACGATTTCCAATTCGGTGCCCGACATCTTTTTGAAATGGTAATTGATATCGCTGGCCGCATTGGTGATCGCGGGCACGGGCGCCGTCATGTAAATCCGGGCCAAGGCTTTGCCGTCCCGGATCAGCGTCACGTCTCCCCATGCCGATTCGGACAAGGCCATCCCAAGACAGCAAGCTCCAGCGATCGTGAATAGGTGCACAGGCTTCATCAGTTCCCCTCTAATATTGTGCGGCTAAGGTTTACCAGATGGTCCACCCGCCGTCCACGCAGATATTCTGGCCGGTCATAAACTGGCCAGCATCGGTGCAAAGCAACGCCACGGCGCCTTTGATATCATCGGGAATGCCGACCCGGTTCAGGGGTGCTTTGGCGGCGAGGCGCCGGCCGAATTCCGAGTCCTGCATCTGCCAGTCGTGCGGAAACGCTCCGGGGCTGAGCGCATTCACGCGGATGCCATGCGGCGAGAGAAAACTCGCCAGGTACCGGGTTAGCTGGAGGACCCCGCCTTTGGCGGCGTTATAACTGGCCGGAACGGCATGCGGGTTTCCCTCGTAGAGCTTGTAGTCCGGCGCGATATGCCCATACATCGACGCGGTGTTCAGAATGACGCCGCGCGTGGCCTTGAGATAATCAAACGCCTCGCGAACCCCATAGAAGACGGCGCTGAGCCCGATCTCGATATTGTCCCGCCATTCCTCGTAGGAAATGGTTTCGAAACGGTTTTTCTTGCCGGCATAGGCGTTGTTGATCAGGATATGAATTCCGCCGAGTTGGTCGGCCGTGGCTCGCAGAGCTTCGCGGAGACTTTCGGGTTTGCGAATATCGCACGCCAGCCCGATGGCTCGAATGCCGTAATCGGTCTTGAGCGTCTGCGTGAATTCCTCGCACGAGGCGGTATTGATTTCGGCGATGGCAATATCCGCGCCGAGTTCGGCCAGCGTCTCGCACATCGCCCGACCCAGATAACCTGACCCGCCGGTAATGAATACGGTCCGACCCTTGAGATTCATCAGCTCGTTCAATGTGCGCATGGTCAGCTCCTTCATTTTAAAGGCCGGTTCACTTACAAAAACGCATCGCTGATTCGGTAGGGCGAGCTCTCCGAGCGAGCCGTCTCTTCACCGTTTCTCCAACTCCGGCTCGCTCGGAGAGCTCGCCCTACCTCAGACGATTCGCGCTATCGATAGGTTTGATCGTCCACCCATGTTCCACGGGTTGGGCTTCCGCAAAGGTTCGCGGTTGACCCACGGCCCGGGGGGGCGGTTCACCCTTGCCCACGCAGGCCATGATGGAATTGGCCCGGACGGCGTCAAGAACCCGTTGGCACTGTTTCGCGATCGGCCCCGTCTCCAGCAAGCCGGCATCGAATCCCCGCGCCAACTGTTCAGCCGTTGTGACCGCCACC
>CAZCDO010000066.1:0-2003 GCA_964497135.1 uncultured Verrucomicrobiota bacterium | reverse complement strand
GAACCTGGTTGCGAACGGCCAGTTGACGGAGCTGGTCGGCGAATTGCCGGTTGACCGGATTAGACCGCCAGCCTCCCGGCTGGGTTTTTCCATCGCCATTCTGCCCGGTCAGTTGAAATTTTCCTCCATCGGTGGCATAGTCGGCCGGGGCCAGCAAGGGCGAGGCGCTGAACATCAGTAGACGCGCTCCGGTGCCCTGTACAGCTTCGACCAATCGCTGGGGCGCACTGCGGGGATTTTCCAGAAAATTCTGTTCCCCCGGAAAAATCTTGGTGTGATCGTTCATCCCGTAATTCACCGTCACCAGCGTGGGTTTATACGCGGCGATGGTGTCCCGGAACCGAATGATGCCTTGAATATACACTTCACCGGATTTACCCGAATTGACCGTGACGAAGGCCAGTCCGGGGTATCGGGCACGGATGAACGCTTCCAGATAAACCGTGTACAAGTTCTGCCAGGTAATGCTGTCGCCGACCATCACCCAGATATCGCCGTCCCGAACAAAAAAGCCATTCGTGCTGACCGGGGACGCCGGAGGAGCCGATATGGGCGCGGAAACCACAGTCTGTAGGGCAAGCGCAAGGAGGATGGCCGGCAAAAAGCGATACAGGCGGGCTTTGCCCGCAATCCCCTGGGAGGGCGCGCCTGTGGCGCGCCGCGGACGGCGGCACGCCGTCCCTCCCCGGCACCGGAAGATACGTTCAAAAAGAGTTGTCCTTATCGAACAGGGATTTTTGGATAATTTCATCAGGGGGTCGCCGTTGCGTTGGGTGAATAAATGAACGCCCGCCGGTAGAGTCCGCCGAATTCGGCGTCATTCCAGATGCGCACCGTCACCTGGTTCACCATCCCGGGTTTGGCAAATTTCGATATATCGAGGTCGACCGTGTGCGGACTCATCCACCAGATTTTGTGTTCCCGATGCCCCACGTATTCGCCGTTCACCCAGACCCACACTTCATTGACCGCGCCTCCCAGCCAGAGGCGCAACGGTTTTCCGGTAAACGTTTTGGGAATATCGGCTTGCATTCGATACCAGCCGTATCCGTCATAGTCATGCCCCCGGGCGTCCAGAGGTTTTTCCTGTTGTTCCCAGAGCAGGAAGGTATCACGGCTATCCCACTGCGAATCCTCGAACGTCGGCGCATACCACTCGCCGATCACGCCTTCATTAAAGGGATCCCGGGCAAACTTGCTCTGTCGGGGGAGCGCGGCTGCCAGGGAGCCTTTCCGCCCATCGGTCAGGGTCGTCAGTTCCTCGTACAAATTGACACTGCCCGCCGATGTGAAGGCGGTCTTGACCAGCAGGTTGGATCGCCCAAAGGCGGAGTAGATGTCCTGCAACCGGGACTTGCACGCTTCCATTTTTTCAGCCGCCTTTTGAGCGCCCGGGAAATCGAGTTCCGCGGCGGCCGAATGCAGGGCCGTGTAGGCTTCCAAATGATCGGCGATGAGGGCGAAGGCTTCCACGCGGCCGCGGTAAGGTTCCTCGGTCACAGCCGCCCGGGCCGCTTCCACATGGGGGCGCAGTCCCTTCACAAAATCGGCGGTATAGATATGGTTGACCAGCCAATCTTCGTGGGCCTGAAAATCGGTGTCGCCCAGCCGCTGGGCGCAGGTGTCCCACCAGGCGCGCACCTCGGGCCCGGCGGCGCCAAAGAACGTGCCATAAAAATCGGTCTTAAGGGCGTTCAGGTCGGCGGAACTGTTCCAGAGAAGTTTGGCCGTGACATAATAACTGATCCAGCTCTGCATAAACGCTTTGCGTCCCTCGCGGTTCATGCCCTTGATTCCGAGCTGTTTGTAGATCGGGGCATTGACCGCCATATTCTCGGCGTCTCGTTCCGGCAGGAACATGCCGAGCAGAAAACCGGGGTTGTAGTCGTAGATCCAGACATGCGGCGTCTGACGGCGGAATTGGGTCAGGATTTTGATGAATTCCTGCCGGCGCCAGGAGCGCGGATCGTTGTTCGGGTGCAAAATGTCACAGGAAATGGGGG
>CAZCDO010000065.1:13834-18285 GCA_964497135.1 uncultured Verrucomicrobiota bacterium | reverse complement strand
CAAGGATCCCCCTCACCCTACCCTCCCCCGCGCCGGGGGGAGGGAAAAACCGGAATCGCTTAATCGCTGATGCTCTCTCGGCTATACGGCCCCCTAAAAAGGGCGACGGCAAGCCCTTGTGTAGCCAGCGGCAAACCCTATGCCCGTGTGACAAAGCTGGAACAGAATCCCAGTCGGCAACCAGCAACGAACAACCTAACAACTTTCGCGTCCGATCCCCGTGAAACTCTGCGAAAAAAACACCCTTCTCCCGCTGGGTCGGTTTGAACCGCCAACGGTCTGCCGTCGCCCTCTCGTGGGCGCCCGGATCTCAGCCGGATTTCCCTCGCCCGCCGATGACTTCCTGGATCGAAAACTCGATCTCAACGAGCTCCTGATCCACCACCCTTCAGCCACTTTTTTCGTCCGGGTCGCGGGCTCCTCCATGACCGGCGTCGGCATCCAGGCGGGCGACATCCTCGTCGTCGATCGCTCGCTGGAGCCAGCCGACAACAAAATCATCATCGCCATTTTAAACGGCGAATTGACCGTCAAGCGCATTTGTCGGCGTCATGCCAAATTGTTTCTCCTCCCCGAAAATCCCGCCTTTCAACCGATCGAAGTGACGCCGGATATCCAGTTCGAAGTCTGGGGCGTCGTCACCAGCGTGATCCATTCCCTATGAGCCCCCCATGTCCCCGGTCTTCGCCCTCGTGGATTGCAATAATTTCTACGCCTCGTGCGAACGGCTCTTTAATCCCAGCCTGATCGGGCGGCCGGTCATCGTCCTCTCCAATAATGACGGCTGTGTGATCGCCCGCTCCAATGAAGCCAAGGCCGCCGGTGTCGCCATGGGGCAACCGTTTCACGAATGCGCCGGTCTTATCCGCCAACACCAGATCGCCGTTTTTTCAGCCAATTTCGGCTTGTATGGCGATCTCTCCCACCGCGTCATGCAAACCCTGGAACGATTCACGCCCGACATCGAGGTCTATTCCATCGACGAAGCCTTCCTCATTTTACCCCTTCCACCCGGCGAAGATCCGCTCCCCCTCGCCCACCGCATCCGACAAACCATCCGTCGGGAAACCGGCATCCCCGTCTCCGTCGGTATCGGCCCCACCCGGGTGCTCGCCAAGCTGGCCAACGAAATTGCCAAGCACACACCCGCCCTCCAGGGGGTGTCGGACCTGACGCCCCTGCCATACCGCAACGATTGTTTGGCCCAGACTCCGGTCGAAGAAATTTGGGGCATTGGGTCCCGCCTGACCCGCCGTCTGGCAGCCCTCGGCATCCGCACCGCCGCCGATTTGCGCGATGCGGATCCGGCACGGATCCAAACGGTATTATCGGTACAAGGAACACGAATCGTGCATGAATTGCGTGGCCGCGCCTGTATCGCCCTGGACGACCTGGCGGTCCCGCGAAAAACCCTGACCTGTTCCCGGTCGTTCGGCCGTCCCGTCACCGGCTTGGATGACCTTCGCGAAGCCCTCGTGGCCTATGTCAGCCGGGCGGCGGAAAAATTGCGCGCCCAGCAATCCCTGGCCGAAGTCGTGCAGGTTTATATCCGCACCAATCCCTTCCGCCCGACCGACCCTCAATATAGCGCCACCGCAACCCTGCGCCTACCTCTGCCCAGCGATCACACCCCAACCCTGGCCGCAGTGGCCGGGCGGGCCGTGGCAACGATTTATCGGCCCGGTTATGTGTATCATAAGGCCGCCGTCCTGCTATTCGGCCTTTGCCCCCGGGAACAGCGACCCCGCGATTTATTTGCGCCGCATTCGGCGGCGGACGAAATCCGGCAGACCCGCCTGATGACCGCCCTGGATTCACTCAATGCGATGTTCGGCCGGCATACGGTACAATTGGCCTCGGCGGGCTTGGAACAGCCCTGGAAAATGCGCCAAAATCACCGCTCTCCGTCTTTCACCACCCGCTGGGCGGAACTCCCCGTCGTCCAATAAACCGGAGAAATCATCGAAAATGATCGAAGCCCCCGACTTCAAGTTTTTGGCGGACACCCGCAGTCGCCACCCCCCAGACCTCGCCGGTTCCGGCCACGATCCGCCCGATCGGCGTAAAATCACAACGCCCCCCGCCTGGCCAGGCGCGGCGCAACTCCTCCAGCCGATCGGCCGGCACGGTAAACAGGAGTTCAAAATCTTCCCCGTCTTCCAACGCCTGGCGGACCGGCGGTCGATCCGTTAATCGGGTATCGGGATGAATCGGAATGGCGTCCAGTTTGATTTCCGCGTCCACTCCGGAGGCCCTCGCCAGGCGCGGCAAATCCGCCGCCAGCCCATCGGTGAGATCCATCGCCGCCGTGGCCCAACACCCCTCCCGTAAAAAACGCCCCTCGCGCAGACGCGGTGTAAAAGTGAATTGGCGCCCCGCCCGACTTCCTCCCAGCGCACCCGTCACGCAAATCCGGTCTCCCACCCGCGCACCCGAACGCAACAGGGCGGTCCCCGTCGGGACACTCCCCACGGCAAATACATGCAACTCCAAAATGGGTCCGGCCGTCATATCCCCGCCCACCACCGCCAATCCATGCCGTCCCGCGGTTGCCGCCACTCCCCGGTAAATCCCTTCCAGCGTCTCGACCGTCCGGTCCGGCGGAGCCACCAAATCGATCAGCGCCCAAAGCGGATCCCCCCCCATCGCCGCCAGATCGCTCAAAACCCGGCCGATCGACTTGCGGCCGATCTGTTCCGGCGGAGTATCGCTTGAAAAATGACGACCCTCAATGACCGGGTCACTGGTCAACAGTAAATCCCGGTCAGAATCCGCCGCCAGTCGAACCACGGCGCAATCGTCGCCAATCCCGCGAATGACGGAATTCCCCCCGAGTGGCAAAATCTTTCGCAAGCGGTCCACGATCTGATTTTCATCCAAGGTATCGAGTCGCCTCATGGCCGCACTCTACCAAGAGGCCAGCCCGGCCTCAATCTCATTCCTTTTATTTTTGGGTTGCCGCAACCTGAAAATAAGGTATAAGTCAACCGGTCTTTGAAATGAGGTTCGTATGACATCCTGTGACCTGTCCGCAAAATCCTGTGTCCCCTGCAAAGGCGGAATCCCGCCCCTCGATCCGTCCTCGATTCGGGATCTGCTCGCCCGCCTGGGATCCGGATGGACCTGTATCGATAACCACCACCTCGAAAAAGAATTCCGCTTCAAAAACTTTTCCGAAGCCCTCGCCTTTACCAATTGCGTCGGTCAAATCGCCGAGGAACAAGGCCATCATCCCGATATTTATCTCGCCTGGGGCCGCGTGAAAATCCAGATTTGGACCCACAAAATCGATGGCCTGACCGAAAGCGACTTCATTTTCGCCGCCAAAGTTTCAACCCTGATCCCCTCCCCCTAACCATGCCACCTCTTTCCCAACGCACGGGCATCGCTTCCGGCGGCAATTGGATTGTCGATCGCATCAAGTTGATCGATCGCTTTCCGGGTCGCGGGCTATTGGCCAATATCCTCAGCGAATCCCGAGGAACCGGTGGTGCCCCCCCCAATGTCCTGATGGACCTGGCCCTTCTGGGAGCGTCCTTCCCGCTCACCGGATTCGGGGTCGTCGGGCGCGACGCGGACGGAATTCTATTGATGGACGCCTGCCGCCAACTCTCCATCGATGTCTCCTCCCTTCAAATCCTCAATTACGTGGCGACCTCCTACACGGATGTCATGACGGAAGCCGCAACCGGGGATCGTTCTTTTTATCACAACCGCGGCGCCAATGCCCTTTTCACCCCGGAATTGGTCCCCGTCCCCCAACTGACCTGCCGGATTTTTCATTTGGGCTACCTGCTCCTGCTCGATGCGATGGATCAGCCCGATCCCGAAACAGGCACCGTCGCCGCCGGCCTGCTCCGCGCACTCCAGGCGGCCGGGATCAAAACCAGCCTGGATGTCGTCAGCGAGGATAGCGATCGCTTTCGAACCCTGGTGCCCCCCGCTCTGAGGCACGTTGATTACCTGATCCTTAATGAAATCGAAGTCGGCCGGATCGTGGGTCTCGTCGTCCGCCGTCCGGACGGCACGCTGGACGCCGCAGCCCTGGTCGAAGCGGTCGATCGGATTTATTCCTTCGGCCCGATGGAACTGGTCGCCGTCCACATGGCGGAGGGCATTTACCTCCAAACCCGGGCCGGCCGGCGGTGGTCCCGCGGATCCCGTTGCCTACCCCCGGGCTACATCCGGAGCGCGGTCGGAGCCGGGGACGCTTTTTGTGCCGGGATGCTCTATGGCCTCCATGAAGGCTGGCCGATCGAGCGGGCGGGTGAACTGGGCATCGCCACCGCCACCGCCTCGCTCGCCGATTCGACTGCGACTGGCGGCGTCGGATCATACGACGAGGTGCTGGCCCTCGCCGCTCGATTCCCCGAACGGCCGGCCCCGGTGACCATGTGAGTAGAGGTCGACTGACTGGAGAAGGAATTGACGTGATCAAACGAATTTTTAAT
>CAZCDO010000065.1:0-13734 GCA_964497135.1 uncultured Verrucomicrobiota bacterium | reverse complement strand
TCAGACATTCCCATTGCATAACGCTTTATTGAGGATTCGCTCATGACACCCCAACGTACTTTTGTCGGATTCGGATTCGGCGCCATCCAGGCGGGTTTGTTTCTCTATGAGGCCTATCAATCCGGCCGGTTCACCCGGCTGGTCGTGGCCGAAGTCATGCCCGATGCGGTTGCCGCCCTCAAACGCAACGATGGACGCTATGGCCTGAATGTCGCCGCCCGCGACGGCATCCATCGCGAAACCATCGCGCCGATTGAAATCCTCAACCCCAACGACGACACCGATCGGGCCCGCCTGATCGAAGCCATCGCCGAGGCGGATGAACTCGCCACGGCCCTGCCCAGCGTCAAATTTTACGGTACCGGCGGCGCCGCCTCGGTCGTCGATCTCCTCTCCGCAGGCTGGGCGCTCCGCGCCCGGTCAACCGCTCCGAAGCCCGCGGTCCTTTACACGGCGGAAAACCATAACCACGCGGCGGAAATCCTGGGCGAAGCCCTCGTTCCAGCCCTGGGCGGCAACCCCACCCTCGCCCCCTTCCGGGGTATCCAGATCCTCAACACGGTCATCGGAAAAATGAGCGGAACCGTTGCCGATCCCGCCCAGATCCGCGAACAAAATCTCATTCCCATCACGCCATCCACCGATCGTTGTTTTCTCGTCGAAGCGTTCAACCGGATTCTGATCTCCCGCATCCGCATCCCCGGTTTCCAGCGCGGGCTCTCGGTCTTCGAGGAAAAAGAAAACCTGCTCCCGTTCGAGGAAGCCAAATTATACGGTCATAATGCCACCCATGCCCTGCTCGGATTTCTGGCTCAACGCCGCGGACTCACCTTCATCTCCCAGGCCGCGGACCACCCGGACCTCATGTCCATCGCCCGCCAGGCCTTTCTGAACGAATCCGGCGAAGCGCTCTGCCGCAAATATCCCGGCCTGGACCCCCTCTTCACCCCGCCGGGCTTCCAGGCCTACGTCGATGACCTGCTTGAACGCATGGTCAATCCCCATCTCCGCGATGCCGTTGACCGCGTCATCCGCGATCCCCTCCGCAAGCTGGGTTGGGAGGACCGCCTGATCGGCACCCTGCGGCTGGTCCGCCAGTTCGGAGGACACCCCCGCCTGTATGCCCTCGGCGCCGCCGCCGCCCGTCTGCAGTTAAACCGTGAAGTGCAACCGGCCGCCCCGCCGACATGGACCGATCTCTGGGGAGCAGACCCCGCCGCCTCTCCCGAAGGACGCGCCCTGATCGGGCTCATTGACACGGCCACCACGGAACTGAAGGAGAAAGGATTATGATCCAGGTCCGCGTCTCGCATCTCTCTCTGTCAAAAGTGGGCTTTGTCCTCCTGCTCAAGGGAACCTCCGATCCACGGACCCTGCCGATTTTCATCGGTGCCGCCGAGGCCCAATCCATCGCCCTTCAGTTGTCGGGCACCGCCGTCCCCCGGCCCATCACCCATGATCTCTTCAAAAATCTGATCGATTGCCTCGAGTGCCGCCTGAAACGGGTCGATATCCATTCGCTTAAGGAAAGCACCTTCTTTGCCCGTCTCCTGCTGGAACACGATGGCCTCGAATTCGCCCTGGATGCCCGCCCCAGCGATGCCGTCGCCCTCGCGTTGCGCTGTGATTCCCCCATCTATGTCGCGCTCAGCGTCATGACTCAGGCCGGCATCAAAATCGATGAAAAATCCGGAAAAGTTATTTCGACCGATCCCTCCGTTGCCCAACACCCCCCCGTCCATAGTCCCCTCGAGGCGCTTCATGCTCTGTTAAACCAAGCCATTTCGGAAGAACACTACGAAGAAGCCGCGCGTATCCGGGATGAAATCCGGCGCTTGGCCCACCCCCATTCCGGGAATTAACGCCGGGGCAGGCTCGCACCTGCAACCCAAGGTAGGGCGACACCTTCCAGCCTTCGTAGCCAGATGCTTGACCACCTATGAATACTCCCCTCAACCGGCCCCTCTGCGACCTGTGCGGGCATCCCGATTTGACCCCCATCCCCCCGGCACAAAATCGCCGCCTGTCTCAGTGCTCCATCTGCCGTCAAATCGTCGTCGAACCGGCCCACTGGCCGACCGCCGCCCAGGAAAAGGCCCGCTATGATCTTCACGATAATCGCTGGGACAACCCCGGCTATCGCGAATACCTGCGTAACATTGCCGACCATTTTCTCTCTTTTTCGAATCGCCCTTTGAGAATCCTGGATTTTGGGTCCGGACCAGATGCCGTCCTCGCCCGCCTGCTTCAAGCGGCCGGTCACGAGGCCGGCACCTATGATCCCTTGTACAACCTCCCCCTGCCCCCCTCCGCCCGTCCCTTCGACGCCATCATCCTTTGCGAAGTATTCGAGCATCTGCGGGATCTCGACACCGAACTTCCCCTGATCCGCCAGTTGCTGGCCCCCGACGGCATCCTCTATCTACACACGGAATTGCACCGCCTGGAACAGGACCTCAATAGCTGGTGGTACCTGAATGATTCCACCCATCTCCGTTTTCTCAGCCCGGAATCCCTGCCTTTCCTCGCCCAACGTCTGGAGCTGGAGGTGCGCGCGACCGACCATCGGAAATGGGTGTTGTTCGGCCCTTCGTGCCGATTTAACAACCCATGATGGGTTTCTATGACCGGCTTTGGATCGCAAGAAGGAGACGTATTCCGGGGTGGCCCGCGGGCTCGGTACCGCGGGCAGAGGCCGTGCTCGGAGCGCCCGGCCCACCTTTGAGCGGGCGAGACGTTTCAGTTAGATTTAGGCCCGACCTCTGTGGCAGGCGTCTAAAGTAGCGCAAGCTTCCAGCTTGCTCCCCGCCCAAAAAATAGGCTGGAAGACGATCATTGCGGCTAAGCCGCTATAACGTATTATTCGGCATTGACTTGCGTGATTTATAGGTCGTTCTGAGAGGCTTAGAGTGCCGATTTCGGATTGGAATCGGTAGCATAAGAAACGCCCGGTTCGCGCACAGCCCAGGCTTTGTCCCCTGCCGGGCTGCGTACCTCGTAAAGTTCCATGTGGCGACGGTACGCAGTTGTCCTCACCGCGGCAGCAACAAATTCCTCGCTGCCAACAGCCACGGCATCAGTCCAGCACGGCTCGCGGACCGTATCCTGGGCAGCAAGCCGTTCCGAGATACCCGCGCGGTAGAACTCCGCGAATTCAGGCATCGACGGAAACCCGGTCAGAAGCAGCAGTCGCTCCGCATCCACAATGCGGTATCGTCGCCGTTGCCCCGTAAGTTCGGCATAGCTGCACCAACGCCACTCGGACGGATGCTTGACCTTCCCGGCACGGACCATGTTCAGGTCCATGTAGCACAGGCAGTTCAGCAGGTGTCTCCCGTCCTGAATGCGCGTGCAGTGATACGGATGCTCCCACACCGACCCCTCGTGGCCCTTGCGAAGGTTCCGCTGCTGCGCAACCGAGCCAGCGGCCAATTTCATCATGTCCGCCACCGCCAGACGGTCGCGCACTTCGCAGACTACGTGGGCATGGTTGCTGGTTACCGTGTAGCCGAGGACCGGCACGTGATATCGATTAGCCCCAACACGCAGCCACTCCCGGTAGGCGTCGCGTTCCTTGGCGAACCGAAGGAAGAACTCTCCATCCGCACACCGGTGCGTCAGGTGATACAGATATCCCTCAACAATATATCGCGTAGCTCGTGGCATGGATGTGAAGGTACCAGCCAAATGGATTAGGTTAAAGCTCGAATTTCAGTCAAAATCGCGGCTCTAAGTGCTCCTGTGGTGCGCTTTACATCCATAACTGACTGAGTACGAATAAGTTATTCCGGTTTAGCCGCAAAGCCCTCTTTCGGCTATGCCGGGTTATGGTAAAAGCTGGGCCGTATCTGCGGGCGAAGCCTGCCTCCGGTCCTCACAACGACCGGACGAAACTCAAGCCCTTCGCAATTTCCTCGGCCGGACTGGTTTGCTCAAGAAGTTTGACAGCGGATAAGCCGGCGATGGCGCGATGAAAAGCCAGGGGTAGATCGCCCTGGCCGGGAACCAGGTGCCGATCTTTTTTGATCTGATCGGGCCCCAGAATCGAATCCGACCAGTGGACCCGTTCTATCGCCTCCGGATCGACCAGAAAATCCCAGAGCGCCTCGACCCGTTGTTCGGGAGTTTCGAGGTCCATCACGGCGGTGGCGGCGTGGCTGGTATCCAGCGTCCGTTTCACGTTGGGCCGATCCACGTCCCGGCACACGCGACGCCATTCGGCGCTGGAAACACCCCAGCGGCGCCGGGACGGAATCCATTCGTTGCAGGTATTTTCCAGGCACAAGATCCGCCGGCACGCGGCGGCATAGGCGGCCACTTGCCGGAGTCCGTCAATCAGGCGGTCATAAGCGCCCACGACCTGATCGTCCATGATTTCTATGGCCGTCAGATGCATCACCAGTCGGTCCACCGGATAGCGGGTGGCCGTATCGATCGCGGCCTTGACCGCTTCCAGGGATTGGGTTCGGGTGGCATCGTCGAGCGCCGCGAGATTCAGTTGCGAATAGGGCAGATGGATGCCACCCACAAACGGCACATATTGGGACCAGGTCTCGAGTTTGTCATAGCGGCCCAGATGCGCCTCAACACCCACACCGTGCAACCGCAGAAAGTCCGGCGGATAAAGCGGACGAACCAGAAATGAAAACATAAGCCTTCCTGCCTTTCAGGAAAAATCGTCCCGACGACGGGAGGGCCTCAGACAAACACGGGGTTGCTGAGAAACACCGGCACATAGGTCCCTTCCGAATAACGCCGTTTTTTTTCATAGCCATGCCCGCGCAGACGGTAATAGCCGGCGGGAGGAACGTCCAGCACCCGGTCGAAAAGGTCCTCGATGTTCGTAACGGTCATCAGGATTTTACCATCGCCAATGACCTCGAACCGCTCCACGGGTTCCCCGCACTGAAAGACTACCCGCAATCGATTATCGATCCAGGTCGTTGTCAGGCGGCTCACCAGATTATCCACAGTGCAAAAAAACGTGCCGTCCCGATAGGCATTGAAAATTCCCCGGTAACTCCGTTCCTGAACCCAAAGATGATCCTGAACGAATTCACCCGGATAATAGTCCGTGTGCCCATCTTCAAAATGACGGTGAAAATCGGAGCCGAACCGCGTCCATATCCGATGCCCCTGGCACAGCAGGCGGTCCCATTCTGCGCCGACCTCCCAGGTTTGCGGAGCCCGGCGTTCACCGCGGTCATAGCAGGCCAGAATTTTAAAAACGGGAGAGCCGGCCAGGGCCTCGAGATCCTCAAATGGAACGGCCGGGGAATTCGGATGATTGAAAATCAAGAGGGCCTGGTCGGGCCAGTGCGTTTCAATAAATCGAAGCGCTTCCAAGGCTTTCTGACGGCCGATAACGTCCCGTTTCCGGTCAAATTGCCGCACCAGATCGCGCTGAAGCTCGAACTCGCGCCAATCCGGGGTTGTGAACGCCATCACATGACGGGGGATCGGGAACTCCCATTCGCCAAGATGGAACAGAAAAGTGTCCGGATATTTTTGCCGTGCCGCGAGAACATCGCGATATTGATCGATCCCCCACTCATCTGATTCGCGGGCATGCCCGCTGATGGCCAGGAAATCACAAAAGGGGCTGGCTCTGCGGACGACTTCTTCGACGGGCAGAAAACCATCGCTGTCCAAGGCGGAATGGACGTGCACATCCCCTTTTAACCAGCATGCGGCCATCGGAACTTTCTTTCTTTGGTTGAGCGCGGCAATTTAGTCAAAAATCGCCCGGGTCACAAGTCGGTATTTCCGGGTCGTCGAGAAAAGAGTTGAAAACGCTTGTTGTAGAAACTAAAGTCAATCATGAACTATTTACGCAATACGTTAATGTCGATCGTCCTGATTTCAGTTGCACGGCTACTCCCAGAGAACGCTTCCGCACAACAGAACACCGCGCTGGAAGATTACCAAAAGTCACTTCAACAACAGGAACAAACACTCCTGGCTCAATACGGAAAAGATTTGGATGTCACGATGCTGGCCCTGAAGCAAAAAGGGGACTTGGACAACTTTCTGGTTTTCGACGCGGAGAAGAAGCGCTTCGACACGGAACGAACCGTTCCTGACCCCGCGGATATTTTCGATGCCTTCCGCCCCACCGTCGAAACCTATCACAAATCCACCCTCACCCTCTTAAAGAAGTACGTGACCGCACTGGATGGCCTGTTGCAAAAATTAATGATCGCCAACCGGATCGAAGACGCAAAAGTGGTAAAAAAAGAGAAGGAGACGATCATTGCCCGAATCGGCCTGATTGAATTGAAATTGCCTGAACAGGATCGGATTCAGCCGGATGAAACCGACCCGGCAAACCGGGTCGATCCGAACAAAGCTCCCAAACAAACCACTTCAGGGCGGAAGCCGATTCCCGATGACGCCGTGGAATTCAAGGGACACCATTATAAATTGTTCACCGATGGCGCCTCCTGGGAAAAAGCCGCATTTCGATGCCGGACCTTGGGTGGACATCTGGTCGTCATCTCCGACAGCGAAGAAAATGATTTTGTTTACGAGTTGATGCGGGGGCAAATGGTCGCCTGGATCGGTGCGTCAAAAGATATGGCGACCTGGCGATGGTGCACGCCTTCTCGATTCGAATACCAAAACTGGGCACCCGGCCAGCCTGATTCCGGAAAAGCGATGGGTTTTAAAGCCGTCATATGCGGCGAATGGCCGTCCTCCACTGAAGTGCGAGGGCGGTGGGATGACCGGCCCGGTGAACGCGTCACCCGGACTGACACCCCTAAAAATCTGCGCTCCACCCGCACCTTCAGTGGAGGGAGTGACCGGTACGGCGATAATTACGATGTAACCGGCTACGTGTGCGAATGGGATTACTGAAAAGTCCCGCTCGATCCCGGTCCTTTTAAAATGGTTTGATCGATCCCGCGCTTGTGCCAAAATCCATCGCCAATCATGCCTATCAGACGCCAACAACTTCTTTGGTTACTGCGCAAACTCCGCCTCCTCGCCCCGGCCGACCGGATCGCCTTCCTGATTCGAGCCGGGCGCGCCCGGTCCGAAAACCGCGCCTTCCACCGGGCCCAGCCAGGTCGGCCCCTCCCCCCCCTGACCCTCCTTTACGAAACCTGTCATCATACCCGATATTCCCTCTATGCCGAATCCGGTGACGATCAGGCCGACCGGTTTAAAAGCCTGATCGAGGAACACCGCCCCCTCCATTTCTTGCGCCGCATCGGCGAATGGGGCTGTGGCACCGGGCGACTGCTGGAACCGCTGCGTCGATTTTATCCTTCGCCGGTGGAATTGTTCGGTACCGATCTCGATCCGCGCTGTATCGACTGGTGCCAATCCCACCTGCCCGGTATCCAGTTCCAGACCAACACCTTGTCCCCCCCGTTGCCTTTCGCCGATGCCTTTTTCGACGCCCTGATCGCCCGGTCAGTCTTGACCCATCTCTCCGCAGTCCAGCAGGAAACCTGGATGCGCGAATTGTTGCGCGTGCTCCGGCCCGGCGGGCTCCTCCTCTTCACCACCATGGGCGAAAGCTATCTACCCCACCTCCTGCCGGACGAACAAGCCCTCTTTACAGCCGGCCGGCTGGTCGTCCGATCCGAGGCCCATGAGGGCAGTAAATCCTTTTCCGCCTTCCACCCCCCGGCCTATGTCCGGAACCACCTCCTTCCCGGCCGGCCCATTCTCGCCTTCTTACCGCCACCGCTCTGCCACGGACTCCACCAGGATGTCTGGCTCGTGCGCAATGATTTCATCAACCCTCAAACCCCGGTCTATTCCCATGCGTGAACGAATCGATTTAAGCGGCTTCTGGGAGGGAGAACTCGTTCTCAATCCCGAGGTCGATGTCGCCACCCCACCCGTCATCCGCCAACCCTTCTTCGTCCCCCTGGCCTGGAACCAGCAAATTTTATCTGAACGCTGGCCGCGGCCCGATCAGGAACTATCCGGAGCCGTCCGCCCGGTTCAAAATCAGAACTTCCGCGACATCGCCCGCAAATGGAACGAGGGCACGATCACCTATCGCCGGACCCTCGCCCTTTCCGCCGATCAGTTCGACCGGATCCGCTCCGGTCGCGACCGGTGCTTCCTCGTCTGCGAGGGAAGTTCGTATCACACTGAAATCACCCTCAATGAACAACCCATCGGAATTCATGACGGCGCCCACCTGGCCTTTGAATTCGATCTCTCCGACACCCTCCGCCCGGGCGATAACGACCTGGTCATCCGGGTCGACAATCTCCGGCGCAAATGGGCCTGCCCTCAGGAACAATTCAATTGGAAAAATTTCGGCGGGCTGGTCCGCCCCATTTACCTCGAATGGCGCCCGGCTCTCCATATCCGCGAATGCCGGGTCAGCCCTCACCGCACCGGCACCGAATGGGCGGTGACCCTCTCCCTGTCCCTCGCCCAACCCACCCGCCGCAAAGGCCGGATAACCCTTGTTTCCGGTTCCGTTTCCCGGACGGCCACTCTCGATTTCAACGGGGCCGACTCGCTTTCCCTGGAAATCCCCTTCCCGGATCCCCTGCTCTGGAAACCCGGACAAGGCGGCTTGAGCCAATACGACATCACACTCGATCCCAACGATCCAGCCGCCGACCGGATCGCGGGGGATTTTGGATTCCGCTCCATCCGGATTTCCGGCCGGTCCATCCTGATCAACGATGAACCCTTCCAATTCCGCGGCGTGGCCTGGCACGAACAGCATCCGGTGTTCGGCAATTCCCTGCCGCCCTGGCAAGTCCGGCAGGATCTCGACCTGATGCGCCACTGCGGCTTGAATGCCATTCGTGGCGCGCACTATCCCTATGCCGCTTCGTTTTACGACACCTGCGATCGCTTCGGGATGCCCACGTTGGCCGAGTTGCCCTGCTGGCAGATGACCGCCGACCATTTCAAATCACTCGATTTCCGCACATTCTGCTGTCGCATGGCCGAGGAAATGGTCAACCAGCTCGACCGGCATCCCTCGATTGTTGGGTGGGTCATCCAGAATGAATCCAAAACGTTTGACGAGGGTGCGGTCGATTTCTATGGGGCTATCGCCCAAACCTTCAAGCGATGCGATCCCACCCGGTTTACCGTGTCGGCGGAACATCCCACCCCGCCCCAGCATATCGGCGGCATCAATGCGCCCTCCACAACCTTCGACCGCCCCCCGCCCACCTGCGCCGTGGTCGACGTGGTCGGCGTCAATATCTATGCCGGCTGGTATTCGGACAAGGCCCAGGTTCTCGCCGAAAAACTCGATCGGCTCATCGAATTGATCCCCGACAAACCCCTGCTGGTCACCGAATTCGGCGCGGAAGGGATTCCGGGACACCGCAGTCTGACGATGGAGCCGTGGACCGAGGATTACCAGGCCGAACTGCTGTGCCGGCATGTCGGCGCCATTCTGGACCGCCCGCAAATGGCCGGATTTTTCCTCTGGCTGTTCATGGACTACGAATGCGCCTCGATCGGCATTTTGGGCATCAATTCCAAGGGACTCGTCGATCCCTGGCGCCGCCCCAAACTCGCCTTCAACGCCATCAAGGATCTGCTGGCATCACGGAACGGACAAAAAAGGGTTCATTCTGAATAAGTGTGTGTGATTGGTGTTTCGGGGGGGCAGGCGGGGAGTTTCTCGTAGATTATTTGCGTGTGGCAACCACATGCAAATAAACGGAATGAACCGTCCGCCGCTGGTTTGAGAGTTAAACCACCGTTCGTCCACTTGGCTTCATAGAGAACGGGACGGGTGATTCCACCGCTGCGGCGGAATCGCACGGCCCTGGCTTCACTCTTGTCTTAACTCTATCTGAACCCTGTGAAACTCTGCGAGAGACTCTCCATTCCCTGGTTTCCCGACGGCTTTGAAAGAGCTCGAACTCCAATAACCCACCGTATTGCAGAAAGAGCCAATAAAAGAAGGAGCGGGCGATCACACCAACGCATTAGCGCGTTTGGCGGACTCGACCGTGTTATACAATAGCATCGTGATCGTCATCGGGCCCACCCCGCCGGGCACCGGCGTGATCATCGAGGCCTTTTCCCGGACCGCCTCAAAATCGACATCCCCGACCAGACGGAATCCCGCCTTCTTCGTCGGATCCGGAACCCGGTTCACGCCCACATCGATCACCACCGCCCCCTCCCGGATCATGTCCGCCGTGATCGTGTTGGGCTTCCCCGCCGCCGCAATCACAATGTCGGCCTGTCGGGTGAATTTGCCGATATCCGGAGTCCGAGTATGACAGATCGTCACCGTCGCATTGCCATACGGACTTTTCTGCATCAGCATGTTCGCCAGCGGCTTGCCCACGATATTACTCCGCCCCACCACGACCACATGCGCCCCCTCGATCTTCACCTGGCTGCGCAATAGCAGTTGAATACATCCGTGGGGCGTGCACGGCAGAAAGGCCTTTTCCCCCACCACCATCCGCCCCACGTTAGTGGGATGAAATCCGTCCACATCCTTCTCCGGGTCGATCGCCAACAGCACATCGCTCTCGCTCAAATGTCGAGGCAAGGGCAGTTGCACCAGGATCCCATTGATCTTCGGATCCCGATTCATCCGCGCGATGACCGCCATCAGCTCCGTCTGGGAGGTCCGCTCTGACAACCGGTTATCATCCGAAAACAAGCCGATTTCCTCGCAGGCCTTTTCCTTGGCCGTCACATAGGATTTCGAGGCCGGATCGTCACCGACCAGGATCACCCCCAACCCCGGAATGATCCCCCGATGCTTGAGCTTGAACACCTCGCTCTTGAGTTCTTCGCGAATTTCCGCGGCGATCTTCTTGCCGTCGATGATGAGTGCGGTCATGGAAAGTCCCTCCGATCCGTCAGGCCCAGAAACCCTTCAACAACGGGAACTGGGTCTTATACCCCAGCATCGCCAGGTACATGCCTTGCCCCTGGTAAATCGATTGTAACTCCTTGAGATTCGTCATCGGATCGTAGGGCGTGTCTTCCGGAATCGTGTACCCGACGCATTCCGACAACAGGTGGAGTTTTTTCGACATCCAGCATTCGACAAACACCGGCAGACCGAATTGCGACAGCGCCAGAACCCGGTCATCCTTCCCCAGCACGGGCTGGGTGCAGATGAATTCGGCGCCGGCCTCGATCTTGCGGTGCATCTTTTCAAGCTCATGGTCCTGCGGTTCGTAGGGATTGAAAGCCACCCCGATCGAAAACACCCCCGGCCAGTTTTTGCGGATGTAAGCGGTCAATTCCACCGAAGTCACCACGTTACAAGTCAAGCCCAACTGCGCCGGCTGAAGTTTCGCCAGCCGCTCGTTGCCATCCCCGGAAATCACCAGGAGATCCTTTACCCCCAACCCCGCCGCGACGTCCAGTAATTTGTGTAAATCTTCGCGGGTGTGAAAGGTATTGAGATGCAGGGACAATTGCCCGGACTTGGGCGTCAGACCCAGTTCCGGAATGATATCGGTCGCCTGAAAACTCACGTTACCCATCGGATTGTCGGTGATGCAGACCACGTAACCGGCTTCCATGACCTGATTGAATTTTTCCGCAAATTTCTCCAGATCGTCTTCCAGTTTTTCGGTGTTCTGCTTGGGGGTCAGAACTTCAATGTGATAGATTTTTTTTTCAATATCGTGTTGGACGGACATGCGCGCAGACCTTTCGTTTCGGTATGTTTAAAATAATCCCCGGACCCGGCCGGTTTCGACATCGACATCGACATTCATGAACCCCGGCAGGGACGCCGTCCCGGGCATGAGCTTGATGGCCCCTGCCACCGGCACCACGAACCCCGCCCCGCGATAAACCAGAATGTCGCGAATCGGCAAAACCCATCCCGTGGGCCGCCCCTTGACATCCGGATCGTGCGACAGGCTCAAATGCGTCTTGACCATACAGACGCCCAATCGGGCCGTCTCAGGATCCTTTTCGAACGCTTCCGCCTTGGCCAGCGCCTCATCGGAATAGGAAACGCCCGCCGCACCATAAATCTCCTTGGCAATGCGCTCAATCCGCTGGCGGAGCGGCAGATCCAACTCGTATAAGAAATGGAAATGGTTTTTCTCGTTCGCGGCCGTCACCACCGCTTCGGCCAATTCACGGGCGCCTTCGCCCCCTTTCAACCAGTGCTCGGAATGCGCCATATAGGCGCCCGCGGCCTCGGCCACCCGCCGTACCAGCCGGACCTCTTCCGCCGTATCGGTGTAAAATCCGTTCAGGCAGACCACCGGACGCACACCGCTCTTTTTCACGGTCTCGATGTGCGCCAATAAATTGGAGCAACCCTTTTCCAGCAGGGGCAGATTTTCCCGGGTATACGCCTCGTCCAGCTTCGCCCCGGGTTTGACCGCAGGCCCGCCGCCATGCATCTTGAGCGCCCGGACGGTAGCCACAATCACCACGGCGTTCGGGGTCAATCCCGAAAACCGGCATTTCAAATTCCAAAATTTTTCATAGCCGATATCCGCGCCGAACCCGCTTTCGGTCACATGATATTCGCCCAACCGCGTGCCCAGTTCATCGGCGATGATTGAGCTCTGCCCGATGGCGATATTGGCGAACGGCCCCGCATGCACAAAGACCGGCTGGCCTTCGATCGTCTGGAGGAGGTTCGGATTCAGGGCATCCACCATCCAGGCGGTCATTGCGCCATCCACGCCCAAATCGGCGGTCGTGATCTCCCGGCCTTGCCGGCTGTAGGCCACCACCATCTTCGCCATGCGCCGGCGGAGATCGGCCAGGTCCTTGGCCATCGCCAAAATAGCCATCACTTCGCTGGAGACGGTGATCTGGAAACCGGACTCCATCTCAACTCCGTCCATCTTGCCGCCTTTGCCGATCGTGATATTGCGCAGGGCCTGCGCACAGAAGTCGATCGCCCACTTGATCGTCACACGCTCCGGATCGACATCCAGCCGTTTCAACCCCAGCTTGGCCAGCTTGTCATCGTCATAATTTGCCTCATGCTGCATCCGCGAGGTCAGCGCCACCATTGCCAGGTTGTGCGCGTTGGTAATCGAATCGATATCCCCCGTCAGGCGGATCGAAAAAGGCGTCAGCGGCAGGCACTGCGCAAGCCCGCCTCCGGCCGCGGATCCCTTGATGTTAAACGTGGGCCCGCCGCTCGGCTGGCGAATCGCCCCCACCACGCGCTTGCCCAATTTGCCCAAGCCCTGGACCAACCCGATCGTGGTCGTCGTCTTGCCCTCGCCCAAAGGAGTGGGATTGATCGCCGTGACGTCGATGTATTTGCCCTGCGGGAGGTTACGGATCCGTTTAAAAACCCGGGGATAATCCACTTTTCCCAAAAAATGGCCGTAGGGAATCAGTTCATCCTCTTTCAGTCCCAATTCGGCGCCCACCTGGGCGAAAGGCTTCATCGACCGTTCCGCCACTTCGGCGATCTGCCAGTCCTTCATCGTCCGCGGATCCAAAATCGCTCCACTCATGCTTAAACCTCGTGTGACATGTTTTTTGACGGATCTCTTATTCCTTACCCAGCCGGCCATCCCGATGCGCCGTCAGATATTCCCCGCCAAAATCATCCTGCCCGGTCAACAACGCTTGCGCCAGCTTGTAGGGCTCCGCGTTGCGGTCCAGGCCCGCCAGAATTTTGCCGTTGATTTGCAACGGATCCACAATCCCGCTGTCCGCCCCGACTTGCACGGCCATATCGGCAAACACCTGGTTGATCAGCTTGCGGTTGGGCATGCCGAAGGAGACATTGCTCAAACCGCCGGTAATGTGAATCGCCGGGCCATA
>CAZCDO010000064.1:0-18372 GCA_964497135.1 uncultured Verrucomicrobiota bacterium | reverse complement strand
TTCGGTGTATCGTCGGATCCTCTTGGCGATCCGTAGGGCCTTCGCTCGTCGAAGGCCGTCTTTGTTCCGGCACGCCGACAAGCGGCGGCCCTACCTGTTCCCAATCATGTACCCAACCGCAGATGCGCCGCGATGATCGAGGGGGCGTGTTCCGCCTTGACCCTTCGGTTAGATTTGGGTTAGAGTCTGAATGTTTTTCGACCGGGAGGGACTCGGTCAGACCGCTCATTTGCTCGTTCTATCTATAATTAAGGAGCCGATCATGTTTAAACACCACGCACCCGTTCTATGGGCCGGCATTTGCGCCCTGATTGTTCTGGGAACCGGGGGATGCGGCCGCAATTCCGCCACGGTCACCCTGGCCGGTTCAACGGCTTTCCAGCCTTTCGCCGAAAAATTGGCCGACCAATATATGGCCACCCATCCCGACGCCGTGATTTCCGTGCAAGGGGGCGGATCCGCCCTCGGAATTCAATCCACGCTGGCCGGCACCGCCTCCATCGGCATGGCTGATCTGGTCAAACTCCCCCCGGAAGCCCAATCCCTCCATCCCACCGTCGTCGCCCAGGATGGGATCGCCTTGGTGGTGCATCCCGGGAATCCCATCCAGAATCTCACCCTCGACCAAATCCGCGATGTTTTTAACGGAAAGCTCGTTAATTGGAACGAATTAGGTGGAACGGATCACGCCATCACGGTGGTGTCACGCGAAGCCGGGTCCGGAACCCGCTCCTCTTTCGAACAAATCGTGGGCGGCATCCAATTGACCCATAACGCCATCATCCAGGACTCCAATGGGACCATCCGGGAAACGGTCGCCAATGATCCGTATGCCCTGGGTTACCTCTCGCACGGTCTGGTCGACCCCTCCAAGATAAAAGCCCTCCAGGTGGACGGCGCCGAATGTACCCCGGATGAAATCAAAGCCAAGCGTTACCCATTGGTGCGCCCGATCTATCTCCTGACGCGGGATGAACCCCAGGGAGTCGCCCGCACGTTCATCGATTACATCCTCTCCACTGAAGGCCAGGCGATGATCCTCAAGGACGGACTCCTCCCAGCCCGCTAACCCAACCCCGGATCTCCCTCATCCCGATGAAGTGGAACAGCGAAACGGTCGTCCGCCACACACTGACTGTGATCGCGTTTTCGTCGATCGCAGCCCTGTTGCTGATCGCTTTGTTCATTCTGAAAGAGGGCCTGCCGTTTATTTTAAAAATCGGCCCGAAAGACTTTTTGTTGAATTCCAACTGGGATCCGGCCAATGCGCACTATGGGATCTACCCCATGATTGTGGCCTCGATCTGGATCACGCTGGGCGCCATGTTGATCGGCGCCCCCCTGGGAGTGGCCGGTGCGATTTTCCTGAATGAATTCGTCCCCAAACCGGCCATGCGCGTGATCAAGCCGACCCTCGAACTCCTCGCCGGCATCCCTTCGGTGGTGTTTGGGTTTATCGGCGTCATGGTCTTGGCCCCGCTCATCCGGACCTATATGGGGGGCCCCGGATTGTCCCTGTTGGCCGGAGCGCTGATTCTCGGAATCATGATCCTGCCGACAGTCATCAGTATTTCCACCGACGCCATTGCCGCCGTCCCGTCCTCTTACCGCGAAGGCGCACTCGCTCTCGGCGCTACCCGCTGGCAGGCGGTGCACATGGTGATTATCAAGGCCGCCCGGTCCGGGATCCTGGCGAGCATCATCCTGGCCATGGGCCGCGCGGTGGGAGAGACGATGGCGGTCATCATGGTCGCCGGCAACGCGGTCAAAATCCCCCATAGCCCGCTCGATTCCGTGCGCACCCTGACGGCGAATATCGCCCTCGAAATGGGTTACGCCACCGGGCTCCACCGCCAGGCTTTATTCGCCACCGGGGTCGTGCTCTTCATATTTATCATGATCCTGAATTCACTGGCCGGGGCAGTCCTGCGTAAAAAGGTGCGAAAAGCGTGAGACTCGCCCCCAAATATACCCAGCGACTGGCCGTGGCCGTGCTCGGTGGCGCCACGTTGCTGACCCTGTTGGTCTTGCTCTTCATCATTCTCTTCGTTCTTCAAAAGGGATTGCCGTCCGTCACCTGGCATTTCCTGAGCCAGGCGCCCCGGGATATGGGGCGATCCGGCGGAATTTTCCCCGTCATCGTCGGAACGTTTATCCTGCCGCTCCTGGCCATCGCCATCGCCCTGCCGCTGGGCGTGGGCACCGCCGTTTATCTCACCGAATATACCCGCGAAACCCGCCTGACCCGGGTCATCCGCTTCGGCACCGATTGCCTGGCCGGGATTCCCTCGATCATTTTTGGATTGTTCGGGTTCATTTTCTTTGTCGTCATGCTCGGCTTCGGCTGGTCCCTGCTCTCCGGCAGCCTAACCCTCGCCCTGATGATCCTGCCGACCATCATCCGAACCACCGAAGAAGCGATCCGCGCCGTTCCCAACACCTACCGGGAAGTCAGTTTTTCGCTGGGCGCCACCCGATGGGAAACCGTTCTCAAGGTCGTCCTGCCCAACGCGCTTCCGGGAATTGTCACCGGCGTCATGCTCAGTCTGGGCCGGTCGATCGGTGAAACCGCCGCCGTTATTTTCACCGCGGGAGCCGCCCTGCGGGTGCCGACGTCGGTGTATGATTCCGTCCGCACCATGGCCGTCCATTTTTATCTGCTGGCCCGCGAAGGAATTTCCAATGAGAACGCCTACGGCACGGCCGCCGTTCTGATCCTCGCCGTGCTCGGCGTCAATCTCACCGCATATTGGATCATGAACCGATTCGTGGGGCGGCACACATGACCTCCCCCGATTCCCCCAAAATCGCCGTTGAAAGCCTGTCCGCCTTCTACGGACCGGAGGCCAGTCTGCGCCAGATCACCCTCCCCATCCCCGCCCGCTCGATCCTGGGTATCATTGGCCCCTCCGGCTCGGGCAAGACCACGTTTCTGCGGACGCTCAACCGGTTGAACGATTTGAAACCCGAAGCCCGGATCGAGGGTCGCGTTTTATTGGATGGTCAGGATATCTATCACCCCGCCTTCGATGTCGTCAGTCTCCGCAAACGCGTCGGCATGGTCTTCGCCCTTCCGATGCCGTTGCCGATGAGTATCGCCGACAACATTACGTATGGTCCCCGTCTGGCCGGGATCCGGGATCGCGCCCGGCTGGATGCCCTGATTGAGACCAGTCTCACCTCCGCCTTTCTCTGGGACGAGGTCAAGAACCGCCTCTCCAGTTCGGCTATGCGCCTCTCGGGCGGCCAGCAACAACGCCTTTGTCTCGCCCGCACCCTCGCCATGCAACCCGAAGTCATCCTCCTCGACGAGCCTTGTTCCGGACTCGATCCCATCTCCACCGCCCGCATTGAGGAAGCGCTCACTCTGTTGAAAAGCCGTTATACCATCGTGCTCGTCACCAACAATACCAAGCAGGCCGCGCGCGTGGCGGATCGCACCGCTTTTTTCCTGATGGGCGAGTTGGTGGAAGTGGATGAGACCCGGCGGATCTTCACGGTTCCCCGGGATTCGAGAACCGGCGATTATGTCACCGGGAGGTTCGGATGAGCTTGTACGCTCGTGAGACTTTCTTATGCATGATTTAATAACCCCCCCCGTCAAAGTCGAAGTGCAGGCGTTCAACCTCCACTATGGCGCTTTTCATGCCCTGAAAAATATCGCGATTAAATTTCCCGATCGAAAAATCACCGCCCTGATCGGGCCTTCCGGTTGCGGCAAGTCCACCCTGCTTCGCTGTCTCAACCGCATGAACGATCTGATCGCCACCGTGCGGACCGAGGGCCGCGTCCTCCTCGATGGACGCAACATATATGCGAACCACGTCGATGTCTGCGATTTGCGTAAAAAAGTCGGCATGGTTTTTCAACGGCCCAATCCCTTTCCCCTCTCCGTCCACGACAATGTCTCCTTCGGCCTGCGCGTGGCGGGAATCCACGCCCGCCCCCAGGTTGACGCCATCGTCGAACGCAGTCTCCGCGCCGCCGGGTTGTGGGACGCCTTGAGCGACAAGCTGGATCATCCCGCCCTGGAACTGCCCCTCGACCAGCAACAGCGGTTGTGTGTCGCCCGGCTCCTCGCCATCGAACCCGAGGTGATCCTGATGGACGAACCCTGTTCGGCCCTCGATCCCATCGCCACCGCCCGCATCGAAGAACTGATGCTGGACTTGCGCCAGAATTACACCATTGTGATTGTCACCCATAACATGCAACAAGCGGCCCGGATCTCCGATTTTTCAGGGTACATGTTGCTCGGCGACCTGGTTGAACACGACATCACCAAAACTCTCTTTACGAGCCCGCGCGATCCGCGGACACAGGACTACATCAGCGGCCGGTACGGCTAAACCCGCCACTCAAGGAGCGACAGCATGGAACGGCATTTCGACGAACAACTCGGTCATCTGAAACATCAACTGGTGAAAATGAGCGCCCTGGCCGAAATCATGATCGGCGACGCGGTCCGTGCCCTTGTCGATCGCGACCCCCAGGCGCTGGTCGGCCTCGACGCGCGGGAAGAACAGGTCAACCGGCTTCAGGTCGACATCGACGAAGCCTGCCTGACCCTCATTGCCCTCCACCAGCCCGCCGCCGGCGATTTGCGCTTTATTCTCGGCGCCGCTAAAACCAATTCCGATTTGGAGCGACTCGCCGATCAGGCGATCAATATCGCCGACAAGACCCGGCGCCTCATCGCGGGACCGGCCCTCCAACCCTTGGTCTTGATTCCCCGCATGGCCGAACTCGCCAGGGGGATGGTAGCCGATAGCCTGCACGCTTTTGTCAATCGCGATGTCTTTCAGGCCCGTGATGTTCTCTTGCGCGATGATCAGGTTGACGCCCTCAAGGCCGAAGTGACCGCGGCCATGCTCCGGCTCATGACCGCCGAACCGGCCGTCATCGAACGGGCCATGGGCTTGATCCTCATCGCGCGGAATCTGGAACGCATCGGCGATCATGCCACCAACATTGCCGAAAACACCATCTTTGTCGTTGAAGGCCGCGACGTCCGACATCAGGGCGACTCGCATAAAGTGTAACGAAATTCAGCGCTTGTACGGAAGGCGTTCCATGGGGAGGATCGCTTTCAAATCGTCGAACTCCGGGTCTTTATGAATCAAGACACTGTCTGTGTGCAGAGCCGTGGCCGCAATGAAACTGTCGGCAAAACTCATCCTGTATCGCGCCTTTAAGGCCCCTGCTGATAGACAAATTTCTTCCGAAGAGTGGACCCATTTGACCGGCCATGACTTAATGCTCGCAATGTAGAGTTCCGCTCTCTCTCGATTTTCCTTCTTGATGGCGCTTGAGAAAACCTCCGCCAGGGTGACGAAGCTCAGATAAACGGTCAAGATGCCTTTTCGGGCTTTGATGAGATGCGTTTCGACTCGATCAGCCCCGTCTTCATCGCACAGAAAGGACAGGACGGCCGAAGTATCCAGCACGACATTCTTGTCAGCCACGGGCCCTCTCCTGCTTTCGAGTTTCCAAGCAGGCTTTCATAAGCCCCTTTCCCTTGGCAAGTCCTCTGGCTCCACAAATGGGATCGGACGGCAGGGGAATCACCCGAATGGTTTTCCCGTCTGTCATCCATTCCAGTTTTGCGTTGGACTCGATATGAAATCGTTGGCGGATTTCAGCCGGCACCACCGTTTGGCCCCGTTTGGTCATGGCCGTAATCATCGGGCACCTCCATTTATCGCAACCATACAAGGCAATCGCGAATTTTACAAGACAAACCTGTTAAATGACTTGTAAGGTTAAAAACAGAGCAGATTGCCTTCTGACTCTCTCTCGAGGTGGCCCGACGCGTCCCTGCGGCGGGTACTTCTCTTTCGCTTCTTCACCAGAGGCCGTGGTACGGAGCCCCCGGCCCACCTTCCGCATCAGGTCGAATTATTCAGTTTGTCATTTCGAACGAAGTCGAGAAATCTCATCGCCGCCGCCCGTTCGGATGCGATCTCTCGACTTCGCTCGAGATGACGGTGCTGAAGAGTCGCAAAGTAGCATGGCGCGCCGCGCTGTGTCTCTTCCGCCCCTATGCGCTCTGCGCTCCCCGCACATCATCATAAAACCGGGACATGCTGGTTTGCAGGTAGGGCAGAACCCACAACAACCCAATCCCGCAGGTCAGCATGCCCAATAGGATCCAGCCGATAAAGCGGCACCCCAGGCAGAAGAGTTTCCATTTATTCCCCTTCATCAACTCCTTGCTTTGGTTGATGGCCTCCATCGCGCTCATCTCAGGATTGTCCGCCAGAACAAAAAACGTCAGCGCATACCGGAAGGAGGCGATGATCCCGGGAATAATCAACAAAAGCATCCATAACAGGGTAAAGATCGTCACCAGGATCATGGCCAAAAAGGCGGTTCCAAAATGTTTGAAACCGTTAAAGGCCAGACCGAATTCTACATCCGCCTGCCGGGCAATTCCCAGAAAAAACAGGACAACGCCGAGTTGCAAGGGACCCGCGATGACCAGGTTGATGATCGGTCCCGCGCAGGGGATGAAGCCCAGTCCGCCGCTGATCAGATTGACCACCAAGACTACCGCCACGGACAAACCCCATTTCCCGGCCAAACAGGCCCGGGCCTGCGCCATGAGCTCGCGGTTGGGGGTCAGGGAACCGGGGGTCACCGGAAACGCCGGTTCCAAGGCCGGGGTTGGGGGCGGTTGAACGGCACCCTTGAAAAATTCCGCCAATTCGGAAACTTGTCCCGCGGCTTTCCATTCCTGCCCCATGCCTTCATTCCAGACCAGGTCGGACGCCTGAATCGTTCCGTTGGCAATCCCCTGGCGAATGTCCTCGTCGCCCACCGGACCCTGCCGTTGCCCATTCGTCACATAGTACCATTGCATGTTGTTCTCCTTATCTAATCCCGCAACGGAACGCCGTTGCCATCGGTTGAAATCGAACCGGTCAAAATCAGGATGCCCTCGATCAAACCCCAAATGGAAACCAGGGGCGAAAGCACAAAACAGCAACACAGCGACAGGAGCAACTGGGCCACGCCCCGGCCATAATAGCCCAGATAGAAATTATGAACCCCCAGCCAGCCCAGGAAAATCCCCAGCAAGCCGCCCGCCAACTTTGATTTGCGTTCGACGGGCCGCCCCGTGACCCAGGCCGGAACGGCCGGCACCGGCGGCGGCGCGCCGGGAATCGGCGGGGGCGGAAGCGGGGGCAATTCCGGAACTAAAAAGGCGCTTAACGGTTGCCATGCCGCGCCGTGTTCCTCGATCACATAGGTATCCGTCCGAATGAGTCCCGCAACATAGAGCCGCCGGAGGTCATCGAATTCCACCGGCCCGGCGGGACGATGAGCCGCATCGGCATAGAAATATTTCATAGCCATGGGGGAATGCTATCATTATTTTTGTGGCGGCCACATCAAAAATATGCTGAATTTCATCCCTACCCATGTCTCCCCGATCAACTTCCATAAAATCCTCGCTTCGGCTCGTGACCCTGGCGGGCTGTTTCGGCATGATCTATGCCGCCGGCATCGCTTCTCCGGCGGCTACGGATTTTTTCCGTTCCCTAGGCATGAACGAGTTTCATTTCGGGCTCCTCGGCGGCCTGCCCATGATCATGCTCTTCCTGCAATTTGTCGGCGCCCTGGTCACTCCCCGTCTGCGCCACCGCAAAGGCCTGTTTATCCTATTCACGCTGATCAGCCGCCTGCTCTATATTCCCGTGGCCCTGATGCCCCTGCTCTGCCCCGGCCTCTCCCAGGGCGGCTGGATTTTTTATACCATCCTGATCATCGCCGTAAGTCAGGCGTTTGCCAATCTCAGTTTGCCGCTCTGGTTTTCCTGGATGGGCGATCTCGTTCCCACCCCCCTGGTCAACCGATTTTGGAGCCGCCGTCATTTATGGGTGCAATCCACCTGGACCGCTGCGTATTTGGGCGTGGCGGCATTGGCTTATTTTTCCGGTCTGCCCATCCGCATCCTGTATGCCGTCATTGTGATGGGCGGCTGCATCGCGGGTATCATCGATGTTTTGATTTATTTGCAGATCCAAGAGCCCAGCCCACCGCCGGTGCAAAACCGTCCCCTCTTCGCTATTTTACGCGCCCCCTTTGAGCATCCCGAATATCGGACCTTTGTCGCGTTTCACTGTTATTGGTATGTGGCCGTGAGTTTTTTCGTGCCGTTCACGCAACTTTATTTGTTAAAAAAACTGGGGTTGTCCGCCTGGCAGGCGACGGTTCTTTACTGCTTGTATGGGATTGCCAACCTCCCCACCGCCCGATTGTGGGGGCGGCTGGCCGACCGTTACGGCAATCGTCCGGTATTAACGGTTTGTGTCTGGGCCAAATCTCTGGTGGTCATCACGTTTCTCCTGGTGACTCCCGCCCTGGCCATTCCGGTTCTCGCAATAACCTTCTTTTTTGATGGCATGCTGAACAGCGGCTTTGCCATCGCCACCAACGGCTATATGTTCAAAATGGCACCCCCCTCCGAACGCTCCATGTTCCTGGCGGCCATCACCGGCCTCGCCGGCCTCTGCGGTTGCATCGCCTCCCTGGTCTCCGGCGCCCTGCTCCAGAAAGCCGAGGGATTTCATCTCCTGTTTCTAGGCCGGGACTGGAATCATTATCACCTCATGTTCCTGATCAGCATGCTGTTGCGCTGGGGCGCCATTGTGTTCGCACATCGGATTCGCGAACCGAAAAGTTCAAGTACTCGTGAAGTCTTTGGCTATTTACTGGATCTTCTCCCAGTCCAATACATCCAGATTCCCATCGGCTGGGTGCGGCAGTTAACCTTCGGTCTGAATGATAAAACTCCCCCCGATGAACACGAAAAATCCTAGCGGTGTTATTTTCGTGCCGCTATTCTAAAAATAGTATAAATTTTTGCTCTCATGTCTGTTTTCCAATTATCCGATACCATTGCCGCCGTCGCCACCGCACCCGGGTCGGGCGCCATTTCTATTGTCCGCCTTTCAGGTGCCGATAGCTTCAAAATTGCTGATCGCATCGTCATGCCCCCGGCGCCGCGACCGTCTTCCCAGGCATCGCACGTTTTTTTTCGGGCCAATGTCGCAACTCCTGAATTTCCAGACCGAATTTTGGATCAAGCCATTATTTTGGTTTTTCGCGCGCCCCACAGTTATACCGGCGAGGATGTAGTTGAATTTCAAATCCATGGCGGCCCGATTCAATCCCGGCGCCTTTTACATGCCCTGATTTCGGGTGGCGCCCGTCCCGCCGAACCCGGTGAATTCACTCAACGCGCTTTTTTAAATGGCAAACTTGATTTGCTCCAAGCCGAAGGTGTGGCTGATTTGATTCAGTCCCATTCCGAACGCGCTTCTATTCTCGCTTTGGAACAAATTAACGGAAGCATAAGTCACTATATAAAAACGATATATGACGACGCAATGACTGTATCGTCACACATGGAAAACTCGCTCGATTTTTCAGAAGAGGATTTTCCTATCGAAATATTTGCTGATTCTGAGATCCTTGTTAATCACGCACTCAATCTGATCGATGAACTCCTGAATAGTTGGAACCAGGGCCGCGTTATTCGGGAAGGAGCTCTGGTTGTTATTACGGGCCAACCCAATGTCGGAAAATCAACCCTGTTAAATAAACTCCTGGGCTTTGATCGCGCCATTGTAACCGAGATACCTGGGACAACCCGCGATATTATTGAAGAGGGGTTGATTTTGGATGGGTTCCAAATCCGCTTGGCAGATACGGCCGGCATTCGGGATACCACTTGTAAAATTGAACAAATGGGGATCGATCGCGCACGGTCTTTACTCGAAAAAGCGGATGTTATCATCAATATGATCGATGCATCGCAATCTGTGGCGGACATTCAAATATTGCTTAAAACTGTCGATAATCGCGATAAAACCATCCTCTTTTTAAACAAGACCGACCTGATTCACCCGGATCATCGCAAGCTATTATCAGCTTATTCACAAAATATCATCATGGGTTCATTGATCAATGATGTAGGCCTCGATGTGCTGAAACGAGCCATTCTTGAAACCATTCAATCAAAAGTTTCGGACATTCATTCGTTCTCCATCTCGGAACGCCACTTCGCCATCTTGAGCCAGGTTCGAAACGAAATGATATCCGCTTCCAAAATTTTACTCCAGCATAACACCCATGATATTGTATTGGTGTCCAGCCATCTCCGTTCGGCACTCGAACATCTCGGAACCATTAATGGCAAAATTTATTCCGATCAATTACTCGAAAATATTTTTTCTCGCTTTTGTGTAGGAAAATGAATTCTGATTTTAAAGTTATCGTTATTGGTGCCGGACACGCAGGATGTGAAGCCGCCTTGGTCTCTGCCCGTATGGGGATGAAAACCGTCTTGATCACGATGGACAAGCAGGCCGTGGCGCGTATGTCGTGTAATCCTTCCATTGGCGGAATTGCAAAATCTCACATCGTCTTTGAAATCGATCAGCTCGGCGGAGAGATGGGTAGGAATACAGACTACACCGGGATCCAATTCAAGACTCTTAACACAAAAAAAGGACCTGCCGTCCAAGCCTTGCGTGCCCAGTGCGACAAACCAGCCTATTCGAGTCGAATGCTGGCCGTTTTGATGGAAACTCATAATTTGACCATTTTGGAGTCGAATGTCCGAGAAATATCCGTTTCCAGCGGAAAAATTGCAGGTGTCATCCTCGACGACTATTCATTTATTAAAGGAATGGCAGTTATTATCACCACCGGAACTTTTTTGAATGGATTAATCCATATCGGCAAAAAATCTTTCGATGGAGGAAGATTTGGAGAGAAATCGGCTTTTAGCCTAAGTGATTCACTTAAAAAGCATGGTTTTCGCCTTGGACGGCTCAAAACAGGTACGCCACCGCGTTTAAATAAACATTCCATCGATTTTGACCGGATGTCATTACAAGCTGGCGATGAACCTCCTTCTTTTTTTTCAGGTGAGGTTCGCCAGATGTTCCACGTGGAACATCGACGTGAATTCGAAAATAAGTTCCACGTGGAACAATCAAATCCTCTCCGTCCATGGTACCCAGGGTCAAATCAAATGCCCTGTTTTTTAACGCACACTACCGCTATCACGCATTCAATCATTAAAGAGCACCTTGGAGAGAGCGCCTTGTACGGTGGTTCAATATCCGGTACCGGTGTTAGATATTGTCCGTCAATCGAAGATAAAATCGTAAAATTTGCCGATAAAGAGTGTCATCATGTCTTTATTGAGCCTGAAGGTCGCACCGTACCCGAAATATATCCAAATGGAACCTCTTGCAGTCTTCCCGAAACAGTTCAAGTTGAAATGATCAGATCAATTCCTGGACTTGAACGCGCTGAATTTATTAACTGGGCGTATGCAATTGAATATGACTATTCGGATCCAACCCAGTTAAAACACTCGCTGGAAACAAAAAATGTTGAAAATTTATATTTTGCCGGTCAGATTAACGGAACATCTGGATATGAAGAAGCCGCCGGGCAGGGGATTATTGCAGGCATAAATGCCGTGTTTAAAATACGTAACGAAAAAACTCTAATAATATCTCGAGCAGATGGATACATTGGAGTCTTGATTGACGATTTAGTCACCAAAGGCACCGAAGAGCCGTACCGAATGTTTTCGTCACGAGCGGAACATCGCCTGCTATTAAGACAAGATAATACCCGGCAGCGAATGAGACCCTTTTCCGAGCGGGTGGGCATTCACCCGGCCACCTATCATCTGGAAACCATCCGGCAGGAACAACTGATCGCCGCCGAAAGAGTTCGACTCGAAAAAACGTTCCACGCTCAAATCTCCCTGCTCCAACTCTTGCGCCGCCCGGAAACCCGGTATGCCGATCTGCCGGAGATCGACCCATCCCTGCCTCCGGAGATCATTCCCCAAATTGAGGTCGCCGCCAAATATGAGGGCTACATCGCCCGGGAAGAGGAACTGATCGCCCGAATGAAACGTCTGGAAGATCGCGCGATTCCCGCCGCCTTCGAATACGCGAGCCTCGCCGCCTTGCGCCTGGAAGCCCGGGAAAAACTGGCGCGCATCCGCCCGGTCAATCTGGGCCAGGCCGCACGCATCCCCGGCGTGAGCCCGGCCGATATCGCCGTCCTGGCGGTCGTGCTGCGTCGAATATAGATATAGTTTTTGAATGTTTAAAAAGGCCAGAGGGGGGGGCGGCGAAGAATGTTTGACTCCGACGCGTTTTCGGATACTCTATCACTTTTGCGCGGCAGGGAAAATAAAGGGGGGACCGCCGATGAATAAGATCCGTCCGAGTGGTGGGTATCGGGAACTGCGTTCATTTCAGACCACAACGATCATTTACGATGCCACGTACTGGTTTTGCGAACGATTTATTGATCCGCATTCCCGCATGCGAGACCAAATGATTCAAGCGGCCCGAAGTGGGCGGCAGAATATCGCCGAAGGAAGTCGCGCATCAGCCACCTCGTCCCAAACCGAACTGCGCCTGATCAATGTGGCCCGCGCCAGCCTGGAAGAACTCCTGCTCGATTACGAGGATTTCCTCCGTCACCGCCGGCTGGAGCAATGGGCGCCGAATTCCCCGGAATCACTGGCCGTCAGGCAGGTGGGACAGCACCGCGCGGATCATCCGTCGGAGCCGGTGGATCAGACAGATGCCGATCGCCAGACGCTTTACGCGAAATGGTTGGAACATGAGAAACCTTTCTTTCGGGTTAACGCGCTCATCTGTTTGATCCACCAAGCGAATTATCTGCTCGATCAGCAAATCGCCGCCTTGGAGGAGCAGTTTGTCGAAAGCGGTGGCTATAGTGAGCAACTCGCCTCCGCCCGTCTGGCAGAACGCAATCGTCAAAATCAGGACCCTCCGCCTCTCACCCCGCCTCCGGCCCGCATCCCCCCTTGCCCCACCTGCGGGAAACCCATGGTTTTACGAACCGCGCAAAAAGGAAAAAAAGTCGGCAAACAATTTTGGGGTTGTTCCGGTTATCCAGACTGCAAGGGCTTGATGAATGCATAAGCTCGCGAAAAGATGACGTGGTCCCCCCTTTGACTTTAATCGCGACTTCTGGCAGATTGCAGCCATGAAACCATCCTCTTCGCCCTCTCTTCGCCGCTGGAAACCCCTCGGGTTCAGCGGTGGCGGCGGCACGGAATGCGCCGTCTTCTCGCCTCATGACCCCAACCGTATCCTCATCAATTGCGACATGAGCGGCGCGTACCGCTCGGAAGATGGCGGGCAGTCCTGGTTCATGTTTCCCTGGCAGGACCTGCTCGGTTGCCCGTTCTGCAGTCCCGTCTGGCATCCGCAGGATCCCACCCGGGTTTACGCGGCCTATGGATACCCGGCCACCCTGCGCCTCAGCCAGGATGGCGGACGCTCCTTTCAACCCTGGGGCAAAGGCCTGCCCGGAAACTTGCGCCACCTGTGCATCGATGGAAAGCTTCCCCACCTGATGCTGGCCGCCACCGAAAGCGCGCTCTTTCGCTCGGAAGATGCCGGTCAAACCTGGTCGTCGTGTGGCCGGACCATGGCGCCCCTCCGCGGCCTGCACTTCGATGTGAATTCACCGGCCGACCAGCGGGCCTGTTTCGTTTGCACAACAGAAGCAGTGTTCCGCTCCACCAACGCCGGCCGGACTTGGGTGAATTGCGGCAACGGATTGCCGTTAAAAAAAATCCAGGCCTTCGCCGCCGCCGCGGATACCGTATCCGGTCAATCCGCCCTCTATGTCTGGGTGGATGAACCCGGACCCGACCAATTATCGACCGGCGAGATCTTCCGCTCCCTGGACGGCGGCGATCATTGGCTCAGAATGTGCGCCAGTCCCATTCTCCCCCCGGCCGACTATATTGAGGCGCCCCGCACGCTGCTGGTGGCGCCGGTTCAACCTCTGACCGTTTACGCCGTCAGTCCCGTGCTGGATGCCCACCATGCGGTCTATCGCAGTGATGATGGCGCCCAAACCTGGCGGGCGTTATTCCACGGCAATAAAAAGGATCCGGCCTATAATGTGGCCGAAAATCATATCAGCGCTTATTTCACAAAAAAACAAGGCTGGTCCATTACGGTCGCCGCCCTCTGTGCCTCCGATCCCAACCGGGTGCTGGTCTCGGACTATTGCACGCAATACCTGACCTGCGATGGCGGGAAAACCTGGAAAAATCTCGATATCGTGCATGCCCCCGGGCAGGGAAAACCCGCGCATGGCCAACGGTGGATCAACAACGGCCTCAACATCACCACGACGTGGAATTATGATATCGATCCTTTTGATCGCGCCCGCCACTTCATCTCCGCCACCGATCTCGGACTCTGCCGGTCCGTCGACCATGCGCAATCCTGGATCTGGTGTCGAGAGACCGGCCCCAACACCTTCCAGCTGGCCTTCGACCCGGAAGTGCCCGGTAAGATGTGGGCGGCCTTTTCCGAGGTCCACGACATTCCCAACAATAACATTGTCACCGGAGGCCATCGCTGTTTGGGCTATGGAACGGTGGGGTATTCCGAGGACCACGGCGAAACCTGGTATGACCGGACCGTCGGCATGCCGGTGAACGATGAATTGTGGTATGGCAAGGGCAAGCAGTTCGATCGAACCCGGTCCGGCTGTCTGCCGTTATCGCCGGTGGTCTCGATCATCGTCGATCCGCGCAGTCCGCAGAAGGCCCGGCGCTTGTATGCCTCCTCCTGGGAAAACGGCGTTTATCGCAGCGATGATGCCGGCCTGACTTGGAACCCGGTGGGCACGGGGCTGGGGGAGGCGGGGGTGAATGTCCGGGTCTGTCGGGTGGTCTTGCATGCGGATGGCACGCTGTTCTGCGTGGTCACCGGCAAATTGCGCGACCAATGGTTGATGCCCGATGGAGTCGGTCTTTACCGGCTGACGCCTGGACAAACCCGTTGGGAAAAAATCACCGCCGGTCTGGATGTGCGTTGGTTGACCGATTACACGGTGGATCCCGCCGACAGCCGAACCATCTATCTGGCCGCCTGCGACGATCCGGCCCGTAAGGTGGAAGAAGGCGGTCTCTACCGCACTCAGGACGGCGGGCGAACCTGGATGAAACTGGCCCGGAAAAGCGCTTTGCATTTCAGCGCCATTATCGCCCCGCATAATCCCAACCGCCTGTATATGACCCTGACCTATAACGAAGGCTTGGCGGCGCCTCTCTGGGTGAGTGAAGATCGGGGCGAATCCTGGCAGCCATTTGAAGATTACCCCTTCTGCAGCGCGCATCGGGTTCATTTTGACCCGGCCGAACCCGACGTGATTTATGTGACCAGTTATGGCGGTGGCGTGTGGAAAGGCCCGGCCCTTCCTTAATTATTTTTGCGGGGTCGCCGCGCAAAAATATCAGTCTGCCTCCGGCAGACGCACCATCCGTTCCAACCAGTTCCGGGTTTCGGCCACGGGCTGATAGTCGGGCGCGGGGCCGGCTTCAGGATAATAACGGGCGACAAACTCCGCGACGCTGAGCCCGTCAATCCGCAAGGGCGACGGGGCGACCCCTCCCACCATCGCGGCCTCCGCCTGCAAGCCGGCCACAAAGGCATCCCACTCTTCCTCGCGGGAGGCTCGCCGATGGCCGCCTTTGCTCGCATGAAGGGACTCGTGGATCAAGGCTTCCATTAATTGATGCGGTAATTGATGAAAGTATCTTTTCCCGGGCCGTTCGATCACCTTGAGAAAGACGCGGTCCCGACTCCAGAAAAACGGTCGCCAGGTGACGCCCCGGGGTCCGTTGAGTCGGGCGCTGAAATCGATCCGATTTTGCGCCAACAATTCTTGGGCCTGTTGAATCAGCCGTTGTCCGCGTTCAGTTTGCCCGAAATCCGAGCGCTCCAGACGGCTCAACTGCTCATGCATCAACAGCAAGCCAGCCGCGCGAACCGGTTCCGGCACGCTCACCGGTTTTTCGCGAAACCGCAAATAAACCGCCACACTCAAAACCAGAAACCCGAACACCAACCAGAAATAGATTCGCCGGGAATGAAAACCAGAAAACATACCTTATTATCACCGGGCCAGGGGTCGAAATCAAACCTTTCGTGCGGCTGGTTCCCACGAAACAGCCGCACGAAAAAATCCCCTATTGTCCGCCCGGGTTGCCCGGCGCCTCCGGCGGAGGAGGGGGTCGGACTCCTCGTTCCTTTCCTAAGCCGCCTTTTTTGCCGCCCGCTTTCTGGCGCTCGCTCATTTTCGTCTTTATCAGTTCCCGCGCCTTTTGTCGCTGTTCGGGGGTCAGAATGGCGCGCACCGCAAAGAGATGTTTCATGCGCAATTTGGACATCTCGTTCCGGATTTGGCTGGATTCATCCAACGCTTTCAAAACCGCTTCTTCATTCGGCTCTTCCTGTCCCATTAAATCCGCCAGCCCCAGAGCGGAATGCTGAAGCTTGGCGTTCCAATCAATCATATCTTTTTGGGACTGCGTGTTCAGCGTTTTGATTTTTTCAATCTGTTTCTCATCGAGCGCCAACGCCTTGACCGTGTCCGGATCGCGTAGAATATCCTGAAAGCCCGTATCTTCAACCCCGCCGCGCATGCGCCCTTCCCGCATTCCCATTCCGGGTCCCGGCCCCGGTCGACCTCCCGGCGCCTGCTCCATCGCGTCTTGGGCACGGCCCGTCGCCACCCACGCCCCCGCCATCAAACTGATCAGAATCCATTGCTTTAATCCGGTCATACCTACCTCCTTGTGTGTTATAGCCTAAAACGACGGCTGTGCCGTTTTATTGTTATTTTCGAACGGAAGACCGAAAATACGGATAGTCGGCCAGAATCTTGCATCCCGTCCGGGTCACGACCACCGTATCTTCAATCCGAACCCCGCCCTGGGAAAGATAATAGAGGCCGGGTTCCACGGTAATCACCTGCCCCGCCTTCAACCGATCAGCACCGCCTCCGAGGGTGGGCGCCTCGTGGATTTGCAGGCCCACACCATGCCCCGTTCCATGAATGAACCCTTCGGCCCGGCCGTTGACCGTCCGATTCTTAAAGCCGTGTTCTTCCAAAATCCGCACCGCTTCCTGATGCAGGGTTCGGGTCCGCACGCCCGGTCGCACCTGACCGAGCACGGCGCGTTGCGCCGAGCGGACCGCATCAAACATCCGGATCAGGGTGGGGGAGGGTTTCCCGTGCCACATCGTGCGGGTGATATCGCCCCAATAGCCGCTGGGAACATGCCGGGGAAAAATGTCGATCACGATGGGCTCGCCGGTGCGCAACGGACCGTTGCCCACTTGGTGAGGATCGGCGGACGACCGCCCACCGGCCACGATGGTGTCGGTTCCCACACACTCGAAATCCAACAGAACGGTATGAATCAACTGGCGCACGCGTTCCGAGGTCAGGGGTTTTCGATTCAGGATTAACCGGCCGCGGCGATCCGCGCGCGCGGCCCGGATCGCTTTTTCCGCCACGGCCAAGCCGGCCACCGCGGCGCGTTGGGCCTGTGTGATTCCCCGAATTTCACGGGGGGATTTAACCGCGCGTTGGGGAAACAACGGCGCTTCGTCCAGCACCACCCGGCATCGGTGTTGTTCCAAATATCGCGCAATGCCCAACGGAAAATCGGACGCCACCCGCACCTGGCGAATGCGAAGTTTGCGCAATAAACCCAACGCCCACCCGGCATATCGCTGTCGTTCCCCGGGTTTAAGCGGGAGTTCGTCCGGCGCAAAGACGCGGATGCCGCGCACAGTTTTGCGCGCACGGGCCAGTTCCATTCGATTCACGACCAGAAAGGAATGCCGGCCTTTGCGGAGAAAAACCACCGGATCGGGCGCCAAAAAACGGGTGGCATAGGCGAGATCCGCCAGAACAATTGGCGTTCCGACCAATAAAATAGGGGCTGTTAACTTCCCGGCCATTTTTCATCTCCTGTCGTTGTTTTTAAAAACACGGTTTTTGCCAATATTTTAGGCCTTATTTAATAACTAATTTTTAATATATGAGAGCTTCAGGTCCGGCTGTCATTCGCGCGAAAAGGCCAAAGACCCCCATATGTTGGGGCTGTTCAAAACCAGACCCCATTTCGTGCTACTATTAAAAAATGTTAAATATTTGTTGGAATTTCCCTTGCAGAATGGGGGACCCTATATTATGCTCCGCGCCAGTTTGGCGTTTGTAACCTCCCATAGAGGCCTGTTAATAACCTGTTAATAAGTGGCCATCAGGCGGTTTCGGGGTTGTGTAAATCATTGCGGCGGGAATTGTAGCAAAACAATGGCCATGTTGAAAGAGTCACCTGAAGTTTTCAATACCGCCCGGTGTTATCCATCCGGTGCTAGGGGGAGAATCCATCGTGAATGAATTGACGGTACAGGATTTATGGGCCAAGGCGGCGGCCCATCTGCAGGAAAAGCTCCATCCGGACGTTTATTCCCG
>CAZCDO010000063.1:0-18415 GCA_964497135.1 uncultured Verrucomicrobiota bacterium | reverse complement strand
CATAAGCAATCCGTTAATATAATAAAACAACCACAGTCGGCATCTTATCCATTTTCGGGGAGGGGTACAGCTTAATTTTAACGCAGATGCGGCCCGGGGCGCAGGACAAATTCCGGGGAATCGGATTATTTTCACGCAAAGGCGCAAAGGACGCAGAGGGGGGGGGCGAGGGGGAAAGCCAAGCCGCGTGGTGAGCGCTCACGGGGCGTGATCGTGCACCTCGCGTCTGAGCCCGTTTAACGAGGCGCGGTGGTCCCGAACGAGCAGCCGCGCGAGGCACCCGCCGGCCTGGCGGCGGGCTCGTCGCGCGGTTTGCAGGACCTTGGCGAGCTCAGCGGCTTTGCGTGAGAATAATTGGAGTTCTCACCTTTACGGCGTAGCTGGAGAATTTTGTCTTACACCCTACGGCCATCGCCCCCCCCTCCTAATGAAAGCAGCCAATGAAAGCAGCATTGATTTCCAGTCCACATTCAGGCATAACAGGGGAGTTTTGTGCGGCGCTGAAAACCGCATCATCGTCAACCGGGGGATGGACTCATGCAGGATTCCGAAGTATTGGCTGTTTTTCATGAAACCGAGGCCTTGTTGGAGGGTCATTTTGAACTCCGGTCCGGTCTGCACAGCGACCGGTTTTTTCAGTGCGCCATGGTGCTTCGCTACCCGCGTCAGGCGGAACGATTATGTCGCGCTTTGGTGGATGGTGTGCGGCGGACGGTGGGTGCAGCGGCGCCGTTGGATGGTGTGATTGCGCCGGCCATGGGGGGATTGTTTGTGGGACACGAGGTGGCCAAGGCGCTGGATGTCAAATCGATTTTTGCTGAGAAGCAGGATGGCAAACTGGTCTTGCGCCGGGGATTTGTGATTCGCCCCGGCGAGCGGTACCTGGTGGCGGAGGATGTGATCACCCGCGGCGGTCGTGTTCAGGAAACCATCGATATCGTGCGGGCCTTGGGGGGCGTCGTTCCGGCCGTGGCGGTATTGGTCGATCGGAGTGATGGGAAGGCGAAATTTGAATGTCCGGTCATCAGCCTGTTAAAATTGGCGCCGGTCACTTATGATCCGGCCCAATGCCCCCTGTGCAAACGGGGAATTCCGGTTGTGCATCCGGGTTCCTGAAAGGACACGACCCATGCGCGGAACGCTACTCCGGGTGGGACTTTGGTTGCTGGCTGTGACGGTGGCCGTCGGGCTGGCCGCCGCGAATCTCTGGTTGGGTGAATTGAACCAGGATGAAGGCTGGTATTTATATGCCGCCGGACAGGTGGCCCAGGGCGAGATGCCCTTCATCGATTTCGCCTTTACCCAGGGCCCCGTATTCCCGTTTTTCTATGCCTTGGGGCGGCCGCTGGTGGAGCTCTGGGGCGTGGCCGGGGGGCGCTTTTTTACGGCGGTATTAGGGTTGTGTACGGCGTTGGTGGCGGCCGGTTGCGTTCGGCGACTGGTCCGCCCGTCGGCGTCCTGGGCGGCCATGTTGGCGGTTTTCAGCCTGATCGCCGTCAATACCTATCACAGTTATTTCACAACGGTGGTCAAAACCTATGCGTTGGGGGGATTTTGGCTGGCCCTGGCCTTTTGGTTGCTGACCTTTCGCGAGGGGCGGCGCGGGTTGTGTGCGGCGGCTGGGGCCGGGGTGGCTTTCAGTCTGGCGGCCGGAACCCGGATTTCGGCGGCGGCCTTTTTGCCGTTGGGTTTGGTCTGGCTGTGGGCCAACCGGGCGGTGCGTCCGGGTGCCTGGTGGGTCTTCGGCGGTGCGGCCGCCCTATCCTGCGGATTGATTTTCCTGCCGTTCCTATGGATGAATGCGGATGCGGTTCGGTTTGGTTTATGGGATTATCACACCGCCCGGGCGGTGGAGGGGAGTGCCTTGACCTGGTGGATTTACCGCGGGGCCTTTCTATCGCGGGTGGCTCAGGGCTATCTGGCCCTGCTGGCCGTATGGATCTGGGTTCTGGCGGTCGGACGAACCCGGGCGACCGGTTGGTTGGAACCCACGCCCGAGCGCTGGGGGTTGCCGGTGCTATTATGGACCGGGGTGCTGACCCTGACGGCGGTGCATGGATTGACGCCGGTGCCGTACGACGATTACCAGGCCATTGTCGCGCCCTTGTTAGCCGTGGTTCTCACCGTCGCCGCCTGCCGGAGAATCGAAACCGAAACCGGACTTCAGCGGTTGGCGGTTACGGTCGTGCTTGCATCGATCCTGGTGGCCGGCGCATCGCCCATCAACCAGGACTGGTTCAGCGGCGGGCGGGATCGGATTTGGTGGAAAATCAAGGAACGGACGCCGCTTCAGGGCTTGCGCATCGCCGCCTCGGCCATTTTACCCCGCGCCGGATCGGATGGCCTGTTGCTGACCCAGGATACCTATCTGGCGGTGGAAACCGGGTTGAAGGTGCCGCGGGGAATGGAACTCGGGCCTTTCTGTTATTATCCCGATTGGTCGGATGAGCGCGCCCGGCGTTGCCATGTCTTGAATCGGAACGGGATGGAAAACCTGTTGCGAACGACGTCCGCGAGCGTGGCCGCCTTCAGTGGGTATGGTCTGGCGATCCGGTCGCCCGAAATCCTCCCGCTGACGGAGGACGAACAAACCCGATTCAACACCCTGTTGCGGGACCGATTCCAACCCGTATGGAGGCTGGCTGATTTTGGGCAGGGCGCGACCGAATTGACGATTTATGAAAACAGAAGATAAGGGCGGGCGATGGGTGGCGGGGATTCTGATCCTATGCCTGGCGGGGATGGGACTCTGGATGATCCTGGCCCAACGGAGCAATAAACCCTGGGAGCCGTTCAGCCATACGGCGGCCGACTACGAGGGGTTCACCCTATCGGCGGGCGAATGGTTTTGGAAGACCGTCGCATTGGGGAATGACGATCCCACAGCGCCCAACCTGGTGGCTTTTGCCGGAACCCCGCGGGACGGCGCGTCAACGAGGGTTTTGGTCCGACTGGTACACGGGTATAACATGCCGATGTGTATGCGAATCAAGGGCTATCGGGTTGAACTGGTGCGGGATGAGCGGAATGCGGGGGGTGAACGGGAGCAGATTTGGCGCCTGATTTCCGATTTGAACGAGCCGACCCTCTGGATCACGCGCATGGTGCGGGCGGAGGATTTGGCGGGGATCGGGCGCGACATTCGGGAACTGGCCTTTCCGCGGGTGGGTATTCCGGATGATCCGAATTGGGTGCCCCAGGGGTTGACGTGGGACAGTTTGCGAAATCCCTGGACGAATTTCCGGCGAATGGTGCGATCCCGCTGGAATGGGGCCCGCACCGATTGGCGGACGTTTTTAAGATTGCGCCAGCCCGATTGGGTCAGCGATGAGGAATTTACCGTGGTGGCGACCGGGGTGGGACGGGTGGCGCCGGGGGATGAGGAGCAGGTGATTGGGCGCATCCGGTCGGCCCAGAATGAATTTTTGGAGGCGCTCCGCAACTATCGGCGCGCCCAGCGGTTTGCTCCGGAAAAAAAGGGGGAAACCCCGTGAGTCTTTGGAATCGGGTTCAACGGGCGGTGGAGCCGTGGGCTTTTCCGCATTTGACCCTGCTCTTGATTGCCGGACAGCTCCTGGTGTACCTGTTGGAGGCGGCTCATCTGCCGGCGATCCGCGCGATCGAGCTGGTTCCGGCCCGGGTTTGGAGTACCGGCGAGGTTTGGCGGCTGGTCACGTTTCTAATGACGCCCCCCGCGGGGCATCCCATTTTCGTGTTTTTCGGGTGGTATCTGTTTTACATCATGGGCAATGCGTTAAATGCCCACTGGGGGGCGCTTCGATATAATGGGTTCATCCTCTTGGGTTGGGTGTTGACGGCGGGGATGGCATTCGCGGCCCCGAATCAAAGTGCGCCGAATCTGTTTATGGGCGGCTCGGTTTTTCTGGCCTTTGCCTGGATGTACCCGGATTTCGAGATCTTCCTGTTTTTTATTATTCCGGTAAAAATCAAATGGCTGGCCCTGTTGACCTGGGGGATCTATGCCTGGACCCTGGTGTTCGGCACGATGCTGGAGCGGTTGATGATCCTGGCTTCGATGGGCAATGTGCTGGCGTTTTTTGGGCGGGAGATGGTGTTAAGCCTGCGGCAGGGCCGACGGCGCATAGCGGTGCAGGTGCGATCGGTTGGCGCGCGGGGTGAAGAACCGGCGCATCGGTGTCTGCTCTGCAACCGGACCCCCCAAAGCAATCCTGGCCTGGAATTCCGGTATTGCCGGGAATGCATTCCTACCACCTGCTATTGCGGGGAACATTTGGCCGGGCATGCCCATCGGAAGGGTCGTGAGGCGGACACCCCTCCCTGAATTCATCCCGCGGAAGCGGGTGCGAAGCCGGGGTGAGCGGTCGGATGGGCGATCAGGGTTTCGAGGGTGGACCCGACCTTGTCGAGATCCACCGCCTTATCCAGAAACGCCTGGGCCCCGATGCGCCGGCAGTGCGTACGGTATTGATCATAGGAATAATTGGTGAGCATGATAATGATGGACGTCTTGTCCGACTCGCGAATTTTGCGGAGTAAATCAATACCGCTCATGTCCGGCAACCGGATGTCGAGATAGATAACGTCGTAGGTTTTTTCGGCCAGCGCGGCCAGGGCGCGGGTGGCGGAATCGACTTCCAAGAAGGTGGAAATGATGCCTAACCTGTCCAATGAATGATAAATCCACCGGCGGACGGGCTCAAAATCATCGACCACTAGCACATTTAATTTCTGGTTGATCATAGACCGCACTCCCTTTCCAAAAAAAACACTACCCGGTTCTGTGTCAGGGCGCAATCGGTGTTTGCCTGAAAAGGGTGTCAGGATTTGTCCTACATTATTTTCGTGTGGCGGCCCCTTGAAAATAAACGTATATTGTTCGGGAACCAGATGGGGCTTGACCATGTATATTTTGGGCTTTAATTTTGGACACAATGCCACGGCGTGCTTGCTGAAAGACGGCGCGATTATCGCCTGTTTGAGCGAAGAACGGCTGTCGGGCGTTAAAAATCACTCGGGTTTTCCGTTTCGAGCGGTGGAGTGGATGTTCAAACGGGAGGGCATCACCGCCCGGGACATCGATCTGGTGGTTTTTCCGGGGGCGGTGGGACCGATCGCCGTGTCGGGCGATGCCGGGCGGGGCCTGAGTGCCGGCGCCCGCTTTTTTAACTGGCTCTACGGTAATGTCGGGGACTTTTTCTTACCGCTTCCGGGCGGAGCGGCCCTCTATCGCGGACTGTATGACGGAGTTTATTGGCCCTTAAAAAAGAAATTTCAACGCCCCTATATCGCGGATTTCGACCGGTATGGATTTCGACCGAAATGGCTGGGTCCCGATCATCATCTGATGCACGCCTATTCGGCGCTGGGCGCCGTGGCGCCCCGGGGTGCGGATGGCTGGCCGGCGGATTGCCTGGTTTTGACCTGCGACGGCGAGGGCGATTTGATGTCGGCGACCGTGGGCGTCTGGCGAAACCGGCGGTATGAGCGGTTGGCCGTCAGTTCCAGTCACGATTCCATCGGGTTGCTCTATAGCGCGGTGACCGCGTACATGGGTATGAAACCCCTGGAGCATGAGTATAAAATCATGGGGTTGGCGCCGTATGTGAGCGAGGAATGGACCGAAAAAGGCGCGCGGTTGTATCGCGATTTTATCAAAGTGGACGGCTTGCGGTTCAAAGGACGCCTGCCCAGCCGGTGTTATCTGGCCCAGCTCGATCGAACCTTGCGCCATGTCCGGTTCGATACGATCGCGGGCGGTCTGCAACGAGTGACCGAGCAATGGTTGCTGGAGTGGGTGAAAAACGCCTGTGCCGCCACCGGTTTGCGGACCGTGGTGGCCGCCGGGGGCGTGATGATGAATGTCAAGGCCAATGGGGAAATCGCCCGGCTGCCGATGGTGGACTATCTGGCGGTGTGTCCGAGCGCGGCGGATGAATCCGTGGCGATCGGGTGCGCCTATTATGGATATGCGCAACTCAAACCCGACCAGCCGTTTCAAATTCTGGATTCGATTTATCAAGGATTGGAATGCGGCCGCGCCGAGGCGGACGCCGTCTTGCGGACCGTCGGGGGAAACGGTTATCGGGTTCAGGATATCGAGGGGCGGGAGGCAGAGGTGGTGGCGGATCTGCTCACGGCCGGCAAAATCGTCGGGCGGTGTGTGGGTCGATGCGAATTCGGCGCCCGGGCATTGGGTAACCGGACCATTCTCGCCCGGCCGGACCGGCCGGATTTGGTGCGGACCCTGAACGAGCAGATCAAGAACCGTGATTTTTGGATGCCCTTTGCCGGGTCGATTTTACAAAGCCGGGCGGATGAATATCTGGAAAGCACGGCAAAAAGTTATGGCGCCCACATGATGATCGCCTATCCGACCCGGCCGACCCAGCGTTCGAAATTATTGGCGGCCGTGCATCCTTACGATTTTACGATGCGGCCGCAGGTGCTCGGGGCGGGGCAGAACCCCGCCTATGAAGCCATCCTGACGGCCTGCGCCGAGAGAATGGGTACGCCGGCGGTCTTGAACACCTCATTAAATCTCCACGGCAAACCGATGGCTGGCGGCGCGGAAGCGGCGGTGGAAACCTTCCGGGATTCGGGGCTTCAACAGATTGTGGTGGGGCCCTATTTATTGTCCAAGGAAGCCGCCGCAGGATGAGTGCGCCATCCGTCTTGATTTTGTCCAACTGTTTCGCGCCGAATGTCGGTGGAGTCGAAACGCATTTGACCGATCTGACCCTGGCGCTGGCCCGGCGGGGGTGGCAGGTCAACGTTCTGGCCTTTTATCCCCATACCACCCGGGTGGCGTGGAAACGGTATGAGGAACAAAAAAACGGCTCCATCCGGATCTGGCGGCTTTGGTGGTTCGGCCATAATTGGTTCCATGTCCTCGAAAAATACCCCCCGTTGCAGTTCCTCTATTTGGTCCCCCGCCTTTTTTGGGGAACCTCGATTTGGCTCCTGCGACGACACCGGTCGATTTCGGTCATCCATGCGCATGGGCTGGCCGCCGCGTTTTGTGCGCGCCTTCTCGGGCGCTGGTTCCATCTGCGCGTCGTGTTAAGCTCCCATGCGGTCTATAATTTTCAAAGCGGCAGCGGCCTGTCCCGGATGGTGCGCTGGATTGTAACCGGCATGGATGCCACCTTGACTTTGTCCGAACAGTCCCGCCAGGAGTTAATCCGGATCGGGTTGGCGCCGGAGCGCGTGACGATTTATCAACACTGGATCGATTTCGACACCTTTTCCCCGGGGGATCGGGGGGCGGCTCGAACCCGCCTGACGGTCGACGAATCGGACCGGGTGTGCCTTTTTGTCGGACGTTTAATCGCGCCCAAAGGCGTGCGATTATTTCTGGAGTTGGCGCGGGATCCAAGGTTGTCGGGGGTCCAATTTTGGGTGGCTGGGGTGGGTCCTCTGGAATCTGAAGTCCAGGCGGAAGCCGCTTCCAATTCCCGGGTGCGGTTTTTAGGGAATATCGACAATACCGATCTCCCCGATTATTACCGAGCGGCGGATGTGCTCTGTGTGCCGTCGCAATACCAGGAAGGATTCGGGCGGGTGATCCTGGAAGCGATGGCGTGCGGCACGCCGGTTCTGGCCTCGGATTGTCCCGGCATACGGGAAGCATTGGCCGGGGAGGGCGGTTGGTTGGTTCCCGCGACCCGGGAAGGCTTTGCCGGGCGGCTGGCGGACCTGTTCGCGCGGCCGGAGGAGCTGACGGAACGCCGCCAGGCCTGTCGGCGATTGGTCGAAAGTCGGTACTCCGAGCGGAATGTGGACGCGATTGAGCAAGCATTAACGGCCCAGTAATTGTAATTATGGGAAGAAACGCCAAAGGGGGGCCTTCACCCACAACCTTTTCGCAAAAACCCTTTTGGAGTGCGGGACTTCTGTCCCGCTTTGCGAAGGGCGAAGTGCACTTCGCCCCAAAAAGGCGGCAGTTCACTGCCGCAGTCCAAAAAGATACACGCAAAAGCGTGTATCTTCATCGAAAGCAGAATTCCCGCGAAAACCCGTTGGTAGTGTGCCCGTGAGTGCATTGCCCCGGACCGGTTTGCGCGATAATGAGAATTGCTGCTGCCTCGGAACGCACAGTTGCGTTTGGTCTGAAAATCCGATAAATTAGAACGATTATGACAACCACCGGCGAACCCAAAGTCAGCATCGTCATTCCCAATTGGAATGGGCGGAAATTGTTGGAACAATTCATGCCGTCCGTGGTGGGGCAGAATTACCCCTCTTTCGAGGTGGTGATCCTGGACAATGCTTCGGCGGATGAGAGCGTTAAATTTTTGGAAGAGCAGTATCCCCAGGTCCGGGTGGTGCGGCATAACTGCAACGATGGAACGGCGGAAGGCAGTAACGTGGGGGCGCGCGCGGCGCGCGGGGAGTATCTGTTTTTCATCAGCAACGACATGTGGCTGGAACCGGATGTGCTGACCCGGATGACGGCCCATCTGGACACCGATCCGAAGGTCGGCATTTGCACCCTGAAAATGCGGCGCATCCAAGCGGATGGGCAACGCCTGATGACCCTCGACAGTGTCGGGGGCATCATCGATGTGTTTGGATTCGGCTATCCGCGGGGGATCAACGAGGAAGATCGTGGGCAATGGGATACGCCGGCGGAAGTCGGGTTTTCGTTTGGCGGAGCACTCATGATTCGACGCGCCTTATATGAAAAACTGGGCGGATACGATCCGGCCTTTTTCACCCTAACGGACGACCTCGACCTGTGCTGGCGGGTGCGGATGCTGGGCTATAAAATCATGGCCGAACCGCGGGCGGTCTTGTATCACCGGGTATCGGCGACGCTGAATACCCCGGCCTTCAAACGGGCCTACCGGCGGTTTTTATCGGAGCGCAATACCATTCGCATGTTGTTGAAAAACTACAGCGGGGTGAATCTGCTCTGGGTGATGCCCGGGCATCTGGTGTTATTGCTGGCCGAAGGGATTTTCTTTTTGTGCGCCCGGCAATGGACATTGGCCGGGGCCGGCCCCCGGGCGGTGGCCTGGAATATCCGCGTGGGAGGGGATACCCTGCGGAAACGGCGCGAGATTCAAAATCTGCGGACCGTGGGAGATGGCGTCATCCTGAAAATCCGGTGGCGGGATATCGGTAAAATCTGGATGGTGCGCGATATCTGGAAACGGCGAAACCATCCCGACGTAAAAAGTTTTTTTGGAAAGGTTTAAACCGGCCATGAAGACGACCAAGGTTTCCATCATCGGTTTGGGTAAATTAGGGACGTCGATGGCCGTGGCTCTGGCTAAACGAGGCTGTGAGGTGATCGGGGTCGACATCAATCCCGAGGCGATTCGTAAAATCAACGCCGGGCAGGCACCGGTGTCGGAGACGGGACTCCAGGACCTGTTGACCCAATTCGGATCGAGAATCACGGCGACCGACGACGTGGAACAGGCGGTTCTGAACAGTGCGGTTTCGTTTGTCGTTGTGGCGACGCCCAGTCAGGCCGATGGGGCCTTTTCCAACCATCAGGTGTTGCCGGCCCTGGAACGGATCGGGCGCGCCTTGCGACGTAAAAAGGGCTATCACATCGTGGTGATCACCTGCACGGTGATGCCGGGCACGACCGACACGGTCCTTCGCCCGCTTCTGGAAAAACGATCCGGCAAAAAATGCGGCCGGGATTTCGGGTTGGTGTACAATCCCGAGTTCATCGCTCTGGGCAGTGTGATCCGCGATTTTCTCAATCCCGATTTTGTACTCATGGGGACGCGCGAGGAAAAAGCCCGGAAATGGATGGAACAATTTTACGCCCGGGTTTGCGAAAACCGGGCTCCGGTGCAAACCTTGACTCCCGTCGAGGCAGAGATCGGCAAGATTTCGCTGAACTGCTACTGCACCATGAAAATCACCTTTGCCAATATGATTGCCGAGGTGGCGGAAGCGATTCCGGGCGTCGATGCCGCGAAGATCAACCGGGCCATTGGATTGGATACTCGGATTGGATCGCGTTATTTGGCGCCGGGGTTGGGTTTTGGCGGGCCGTGTTTTCCGCGGGACAACGTGGCGTTTCGGGTGTTTGCGGAGCGCCTGAAAATCACGGCATTCCTGCCCGAGGCGGTCCACACTTCGAATCGCCGCCAGGCGGCGCGGGTGGTCCGGCGGGTGAGGGCGATATTACCGAAGGGGGGCCGGGTGGCGGTGCTGGGCTTGTCCTATAAACCTTTCACGCCGGTCATCGAGGAATCCCAAGCCTTGCAGGTGGCGCAACAGTTGGCGGAAACGCAGGATTTGCGGGTGGCGGTGTACGATCCCCAGGCCTTGGAGGCGGCGCGTAAGGTTTTACCGGGATCGGTAACTTTTGCGCCGTCGGCAGCGGCTTGCCTGGCGGGGGCCGACCTGGCCATTCTGGCGACTCCCTGGCCGGAATTCAAGATCCTCAAACCGGCTCTGTTGGTAAAAACGATGCGGCGGCCGGCGCTGATCGATTGCTGGCGGTGTTGGAATCCGAAAACGGGCCGCGGCAAAGTCCGCTATTGGGCCACCGGATTGGGTGCCGGGGGCGTCGCGTAGTCCCTCAATCATCCGAAACTGCGACAATCAACAAGACGATGATCCCGGATGACACGGATCATATTGATATGGAATTGGCAATAATGAATCGGTGTTCTCTCTTTAACGGCGACTTTTCGCTCCTCCCTCCCCCCGGCGCGGGGGAGGGCCCGGGGAGAGGGGGTTCCGCCGAAAATGGGCCCCGTGTTTGCAACGATCCCCCTCACCCTACCCTCCCCCGCGTCGGGGGGAGGGAAAAACCGGCACCGCTTGCGAAAGACGCCGTAAGGCGTTGCTTCTGATGAACGAAAAATCACAGAGTCCCCGGGTTGAAGACTGGAACGTCCTGATCTCCGGGTTGGTGTTGACCAGCCGGACCGAGACGATCGAGGATTATCTGCGGACTCGAGTGGTCCGGTTGGGGGTGGTGGGATTGGCCGGACCTTTCCACAAAGCGGCTCAGGGGCGATACACGGAATATCAGGGCGGAAATCGCACCGAAGAGATTCCCTTACGGGGCCTGCATGTTCCCCGGGCAAATTCTCTTGCCGGCCAGGTTCGGTTGGTTTTGGCCTTTGGATGGTATATTTGGAATATCCTCCGACAGGGCTGGCGAAAACGCCCCTGGGATGTATTCATCGGTATTTCCTGTTTTTCGGCGCTCATGGGGGTGGTGTTGAAAAAGACGGGAGCCGTTCACCGTTTGATTTATTACAGCATTGATTATTATCCCACGCCCCCGAAACGGGGGTTTGCCCGGATGTTGGTGTGGGCCTTTCGCTGGGCGGATCGGTGGTGTGTCCGTAATTCGGATCAGGTTTGGCATATCTCCCAGCGAATTGCCGAGGCCCGGGCCACGTTGGGTGGACTGCCGTCCGGGCGCTATCCCCATATCGAAATGCCGCTGTCCTATCGGCAAAGCCTGATGCGACGATATCCGGTGGGGTCGATGGAGCGCTGGACGATCGGTTTTGTGGGTTCCTTGACCGAATCCCAGGGGGTCCAACTCCTGATCGAAGCTTTGCCGGAATTGGTCCGGCGCTTTCCGGAGCTTAAAGTGCGAATCATTGGGCGGGGCCCCTATGCTGGGGAATTGGAAGCGTTGGTTGAACAGTCCGGGTACAAAGACCGGGTTGTTTTCCACGGGTTCGTTCAGGATGAAGAAGAGGTGTTGGACATTATCGCCCATTGTGCGGTTGCGGTGGCGCCGTGGACCCAGACGGCGGACAATAATATTCTTTATGCTGATCCGGGCAAGCCGAAGCTGTATATGTGTTTGGGGGTGCCCTGTGTGGTGACCCGCGGACCGGATATTGCGGCGATGGTGGAGCGGCAGGGGGCGGGGCGGGCGATTGATTATCGGGAGGATGAATTGGTCGCCGCACTGGAGTCATTATTAACGGATGATCGTGTTTTACAGAAGGCCCGGGATCAGGCTTACGAGTTGGGCCATGAATTTGTGTCCGAAAAGATTATTCGCGACGCGCTTGAAAAAACTTTTCAGAAATTGGGTTAAATCTTTTGGGCGGCGACCAGTTGGCCTTGCGGGATGAAGCCCAAGTAAGTTCGATTTTTCCGATAAGCGACCGGCTTAAACCCTTTGCGGATCAGGAGATCCGCCAGATTCCAGCGGGAAAAAAACCGGATATGGGGGGTGGTCGGGTAAAAGAACCGGTGAAAATCGAGCAGGATAATCAGCATCATTTTCAAGCGGGTGAATTCACTGGTCGCCAGTAGAAAATAACCCCCGGGTTTCAGCGTGCGATGAATTTCCTCCAGGGCGGTCTCGATATCGAGGATATGTTCGAGCACATCCACGGACACAATCGTGTCGAAGAAATTGGCCGGGAACGGAATTTTAGAGTCGGAAAGCAGTTGAAAATCGATGTCGGAATCGGGCGTTGCCTGACGGGCCAATTGGAGGGCGTTTTCAGAAACATCCACCCCATGAATGGACGAGCCATACGGTTTCAATAATCGCGTGAAATCTCCCCGGCCACAACCATAATCCAGAAGCGCCCCGCGGGCATACGGCTTGAAAAAATCCCAATGGTATTGAAAATTTTCCGGGGACCAATTCGCGGGAGGATGGTCAAAGGGATTGACTTTGATATGGGCATCGGCCCAGTACCGTTCATAGAAGCTGTTATGTGAGCCCATACGGAATGGTTTTAGCGCAAAGGGTTCCAAGAGGGAAGTGTTTATTTTCGGGTATTCAGCGCAGATCGTAGGGCAGGACGACGATATTGTCCGGCATTCGGAACGGGTGATCGACCGCGGCCACGATAAGGCCCGGGCCATGCCGTAAATTGGGGTAGGTTTCGCGGAATGCGCGAATTCCGCGCGTGGCGCCGGCGGTGATGTTCGCCGCGCTCTTTATCTCGATGGGCCAGAAGAAGCCGTCACGTTCCAGCAACAGGTCAACCTCCGCTCCGGCGCGCGTTCGCCAGTGGTAAACCGCGGGTGCAACCGACGACATGGATCGGATCCGGGCCATGAGGTTCCTGACCACCTGCGTTTCGAACAGGGCGCCCAATGAAGGATGCCCGGACAGCGATTCGGGACTCGATATTCGTTGCAACCAGGCGGCCAAACCCGAATCCGCGAAATAGCCCTTACTGCGGTCGGTGATCCGCTTGATGGTGTTGCCGTGATAGCCGGGTAATTCACTCCACTGGTAGGTCGCCCGTAAAACGGAAAGCCATCGGTCCGCCGTCTGGGGAGTGACCCCCACCTCACGACCCAATTGCGCATGGTTAATTTCCTGCGCGGTCAATGCGGCACACAGAGCCACAAACCGTCCAAACTGCTGTTCGTCGCGCACATCGAGCAATATTCGGATGTCGCGCTCGACATACGTCTGAAAATAGGCCCCAAAAACATCGCTTACAGAGGAATCCTCGAGATCGAGAAGCCGAGGATATCCCCCCCGCCAAACACGACGGAACAGCGTATCCGCGGGAGTTTCGCGAGGTAGCCGCTCGAATGAGGAAAAGTCCAATTCCGTCCCTCCCGACTGCAAGAGCGATTCCACCCACGAAGGGCGTCCATGATCGGCCAGCCCCTGTGTCTCGGCCAGTGTCATGGGGCTCAATTCCAACACCATCACTCGCCCGGCCAGGCTCTCGCTCACCGTCTTCAGCAACGCCGGGTTTTGCGAACCGGTCAGAAAATATTGACCTGGGAACGGATCGCGGTCCACCCGCCGTTTGATGGCGGATATCAACTCGGGAGCGTACTGGATTTCATCAAGAATCAACGGGGCAGGGTGTTGATCCAGAAAGAAATCAGGATCATGGCGGGCGTTCCCGACATCCAACAGGGGATCGAACGTATGTCGCGCGGCTCGGTCGCCAAAGAGATGAGCAAGCAATGTGCTTTTTCCCGTTTGCCGAGATCCCACAATCAGCAGGACAGGGAAATTCGCACTATGCCGACGAACTTTATCTTCAAGATGCCTAATTCTGTACTCATTCATGCTTGCTTTATAGTGATGCAATAATAATAAAGCAAGGATATTGCGTGATCGATCTTTAGCCCGTCTTTACCCGTTCGCGGGTAAAAACGGGTTAATTATTCGATTTTCGGTCACAGGTCTGCCCTGCATTTTTTCTTCAGATCGTCGATTCGGGGAGGAGATGTTCGGGAAGGGTGAGACCGAGTTGATGCAACAAGAGTTGAGATCCTTCTCCGGCTGGGCATAGTCGGCAGGATCAGATTCCGCCCGTCGGTCGTTGGTAGAATGTAAAGGATTTCAATGCGCCCATACGGAACCGGTTAAGCTTGATATTTTTGAACGGTTTTCAAATAATGGACTCAAGCGCAAAATACCACCCTTCACTTCGTATGGGAGTTGCATGAAAATCTTGGTCACCGGCGGTGCGGGATATGTGGGCTCGGTGTTGGTTCCGATGTTGCTGGCCCGAAACTACCAGGTCCGGGTTCTCGATAATCTGATGTATGGGGGGCGGGGTTTACTGCCCTGTTTCGCCAGCCGGAATCTGGAATTCGTCAAAGGCGATGTCCGGGACGAGGCCGCCTACGCCCAGGCGTTGGTCGGCGCCGAGGTGATTATCAATCTGGCCGCGATCGTCGGTTATCCAGCCTGTAAAAAAGATGCGCGCCAGGCGGAGGAGATCAATGTGGGCGGCGTGCAAAACCTGGTGCGCCTGCGAAAAAAAGACCAGTTGATTCTCCAAGCCTCGACCGGCAGTAATTACGGGGCCGTGTTGGGGGATTTGTGCACCGAAGAGACACCTTTGAGTCCATTAACCGTATATGGGCGGACCAAAACCGAGGCCGAGCAGGTGTTGCGGAGCGCGGGCAATGTGATCATGTACCGGTTTGCCACGGCCTTTGGGGTTTCGAACCGAATGCGGTTGGATTTGCTGATCAACGATTTTGTGCATCAGGCGGTCAAGATCCGGAATCTGGTGGTTTACGAAAAGACCTTCAAGCGCACATTTTTGAATGTCCGCGATCTGGCGGCCAGTTTTCTGTTTGCGATCGATCACGCCGACCAACTGCGCGATCAAACTTATAATGTCGGGCATGAGAGCATGAACGCCAGCAAGGAAGAGATCGCCCATCTGATTCGCAAAAAATTCGATTTTTACCTGCATTTCGCCGAAGTGGGCGAGGATGAGGATAAACGAAATTACGAGGTTTCGTACGAAAAAATCCGGAAAACCGGGTATCAGCCGACGGTTTCCCTAGAGCACGGGATCGAGGAATTGATCCGGGCGATGGCGGTGGTGGAAATTCGCAACGAATACAGCAACGTATGAGCGACAGCCAGCGCCACAGCCAGTTTTATGCGGATTACTTTTCGCGGAACAAGGTCGACGAGCATTGGACTCCCAGGGCCAAAGAACGGCAGATAATCGATTACTTATGCCGCCTCAAACCGGAATGGGGGACGGTGCTGGATATCGGGTGTTTAAATTCAGCTTTTATGTTTGAATTTCGAAAAAGAACCGTGATTCGAGACTATTATGGCATGGATCTTCTACCTGAGGAAGAAGGTCAGGCGCTGCTGAAAGACGGACACTATCGACGGGTCAACATTGACGATGGGATACCTGACTGCGGCGTTAAATTTGAAGTGATTATTTGCAGTGAAGTGATTGAGCATGTGTTTTCGCCGGATAATGTTTTCCGGTTTGCCCGGGAAAATCTGGTGCCGGGGGGCTTGTTGGTCATCACGACACCGAATTTGGGGGTTTGGTATAATCGACTGCTTTTATTGGCAGGATATCAACCCACCGGGACCGAAGTGTCCGACCAATATAACGATCTGGGGAAAATCTGGACCGATTCCCAGCACGTGGGTGGGCATTTACGCCTTTTCACGCTCCGCGCTTTACTGGCCATGGGGGACCGATATGGGTTTAGAGCTAAACAGGTGGAAGCCGTCACCGACCCGGCCAATTGGTTGATGCGCCTGACCCTGTGGCTGGGTAAAATCAGACCTTCGTTAGGCAAGAATTTGCTCTGTTTTTTTGAGAAAAAAGCGTAGAGATTAAAAATCGGGCTCTTTCTGCCTTTCTGTGGGGTACGGGAGTTCGAGCTCTTTCAAAGCCATCGAAAACCAGGGAATGGAGTTTTGCACGCAGAGTTACACCAAGTTCAGATAGAGTTTAGACTAGAGTTAAGCAGGGCCGTGCGATTCCGCTTGGAGGCGGAATCACCCGACCCGGTGTTCTTTTAAAGGCCAGAGAGGGAGGATCTGTTTCTTAACTCTAAAGCAAGCGGCGGACGGTTCATTTCGCAGCCTGGGGCGAAATGAGACGGCCCTTCTTCGCCTGAATAGCTATGAAGGGTTGGCCGTTCTTTAACTCTGTGAACATGCATCTGAACCCAGTGGAACTCTGCGAGAAACTCCCCTGCCGACCGGTCAATGGGCCAATAACCCACACTTATTCAGAATGAACCAAAAAATTTTAAAATATTGCAATATGCGCTTGACCTGATTGTTAAAAAATGGTTAAAGCGTAATTTGTCAGTGGGCAAAGGGTTAATAGGGAGGGAAAAGTGAGCAGAAATCAGGCTACATTAACTAGCGCCATTGTTGATTTTGATCAAGTTCCATTTGTTTCCACAGGCGTTTTTTCCCTTCGCTCTGTCCATGTTTTTCCGACGAGCGGGTTTCCCATCTGAATTGAGCGGATGATGTTTAGCCGGTCCCCAGGGGGGAGGGGTATAGGGCCTCCCTGGGGACCTTTATTTTCGGGTGGCATTCCGGGTGGAAAGTCGGGACAGAAGTCCCCCATTTCGAAGGGCGGCCACCGATGGGTGTAAGACAAATTTCGGAAAAACAGAAAAAAGCCTCATTATTTGACCTTCGGGTATATTCAAAAGATATAGATGGACAGGTGTAAATCGGAATGCATCGGATTCCCCCAAGCTATCTGGAATTGTCTCACGCCGAGGCGCCGAGTTCGCGAAGGATCGAGACAGAAAAGATGGCCGCGCGACGAGCGCTCCCGAAACGGGATCGTGCGTCACGCGGCCGGTTCTCCGGTTTATTGGCGACGTGAAGGAAGGTGCCAGCCGCCGCGCGAGGCACCCGCTGGCCTGGCAGCGGGCTCGTCGTGCGGCGATCAGGACCTTGGCGCACTCAGCGGCTTTGCGTGAGAATAATCGGAGTTCTCGCTTCTGCGGCGTTGCCGAAGAAATTTGTCTTACGCCCGCCACCGTCCGTCACCCCCGAAAATAGGTTTACATGATGCTTTTATCATGCCACACTAAAAACATGAATGAACCAATGATCACGGTTTTAACTGAGCGGGGCCAGATTTCGGTCCCTTCCAAATTACGTCGGCGTTTACATTTAAAAACCGGTCGGCGGTTTTTATGGCAACCGGCGGCCGATTCAACCTTGACGGTCATGATTTTGCCGGAGGACGAGGAGGTTCCCGGTCCTCTCAAGGTGTTGGGTTGGGCCAGCCGCTTCTCCAAAGGCCGTCCGCTTCCCCGGAGCGATGAGGCGATGCGGGAATTAAGGGAAGGGGAGGGCCCCGATGCCCTGGGTGATTGACAGTTGTATTGTGTTGGACGTGGCCCTGAACGATGTCCAGTTTGGACTTTCTTCGGCGCAAACCATTGAGCAATTGAAAAAAAACGAGTCGCTGTTGATATGTCCGGTTTCCCTGGTCGAGGTGGCTCCTTTTTTTGGCGGGGAACTGCGCGCCGTGAGGGAATTTGCCCGGTTAATGGGGGTGGAATCGCATGAGCCCTGGGGGGAGAACGACACCCGCGAAGCGGCCTTGGCCTGGACGAGACAAGTTAGGTTGAAAAGAGAAGGCCAAGTTCTACCGCGACCGATGGCGGATGTTTTAATTGGCGCATTTGCTTTACGGCGGGGCGGACTGGTAACCCGAAACCCCGATCATTTTAAGAAAGTCTTTCCCGGATTAAAGGTTCAGATTCCATTAGCCCCGCGAACGAAGGGCTAATCCGAAACCGGACGTACAAGACGGCTAATTCTTATTGATATTAGTTTTATGGTTCATTCTGAATCAGTGTGGGTGATTGGTGTTTCGGGGAGCAGGCGGGGAGTTTCTCGCAGAGTTCCACTGGGTTCAGATGCATGTTCACAGAGTTAAAGAACGGCCAACCCTTCATAGCTATTCAGGCGAAGAAGGGCCGTCTCATTTCGCCCCAGGCTGCGAAATGAACCGTCCGCCGCTTGCTTTAGAGTTAAGAAACAGATCCTTCCCCTCTGGCCTTTTAAAAGAACACTGGGACGGGTGATTCCACCGCCGCGGCGGAATCGCACGGCCCTGGCTTCACTCTTGTCTTAACTCTATCTGAACCCTGTGAAACTCTGCGAGAGACTCTCCATTCCCTGGTTTCCCGACGGCTTTGAAAGGGCTCGAACTCCAATAACCCACAGTAATGCAGAAAG
>CAZCDO010000062.1:11042-18439 GCA_964497135.1 uncultured Verrucomicrobiota bacterium | reverse complement strand
GATCATTACCTGGAAAATGCGGTGGAAGTCGATGTCGATTGCATTTCCGATGGCGAGACCTCGGTCATCGGCGCGATCATGGAGCATGTCGAACTGGCCGGGATCCATTCCGGGGACAGCGCCTGTACGATTCCGGCCCCCAGCTTGTCGGAAACGGCCCGCGATACGATCCGGCGCAACACCTTCGCGATGGCGAAAGAATTGAAGTTATGCGGTTTGATGAACGTCCAATACGCGATCCAGGACGAACGGGTGTACGTGCTCGAGGTCAATCCGCGCGCGTCACGGACGGTGCCGTTTGTGAGCAAGGCCATTGGCGTCCCGCTGGCCAAGCTGGCGGCGCTGGTGATGGCGGGACACAAGCTCAAGGATCTGGGCTTTACCGCCGAAGTCATTCCGCGGCATTACTCGGTCAAGGAGGCGGTTTTCCCCTTCTCCCGATTCCCGGGAATCGATGTCATTTTGAGCCCGGAGATGAAATCGACCGGGGAAGTGATGGGGATCGATATCACCCCGGCCCTGGCCTTTTTAAAGAGTCAGGTGGCCGCGGGAAGCGCCTTGCCGGAATCGGGGAATGTCTTCCTGAGCATTCGCGACCAGGATAAGAAAGCGTCTGTTGAATTGGCCCGGCGCCTGGTTGACATGGGATACACCCTGTATGCCACGTCGGGAACCAGCACGGTTTTGCGCCAAAACGGAATCCGGAGCCAGGCCCTTTTCCGGATCTCCGAAGGTCGCCCCAATGTGGTGGACTTGATTGAAGAAAAACTGATCCGCTGGGTGGTCAATGTCCCTTCGCCGGGTATTTCCCCCAAGATCGATGAGATTAAAATGAGAGCCCATGCCACCATCCGGAATGTGCCGGTGACCACCACTATGGATGGATTCGAGGCGGCCGTCAGCGGCTTGGAAGCCCTGCGCGAAATGAAGCGGTTTGAGGTGTGCAGTCTCCAGGAATATCATCGGCACGCTCCGGTGATCAACTGGGATGCCGCCAAAGCCAGGATCTAGGAATCGGACGGTTGAGCTGGAGCTAAGCCGTTACCCCTTTTTTCGTGGAGCCGCTGTTTTCATCTGAAACCCACAAAATGGTGCGCAGCCGTGAAGAACAAGGGAAAGTCGAAGTTGATCCGGGTGGGGGTTTTGGGGTTGGGGCGGGGACAGACTTTTGCCCGGGGTGCCGGTGAGATTTGCGGCATGAAACTCGTAGCCTTGTGCGATCACTGGGCTGAGAAGCTGAGGACGAGTCGGAGCCAATATCCCGGGGTAACCCTCTATACCGATTATGCCAAGTTCCTGGAACACGACTTGGACGCCGTCGTTCTGGCGAATTATTTTCATGAGCATGCTTCTTTCGCAGTGCAGGCGCTCGAGGCCGGATATCATGTCATGAGCGAAACCAGCGCGTGCGGTACGCTGGCCGAGGGGGTGACTTTAGTCGAGGCGGTTGAGCGCAGCCGCAAGACTTACATGATCGCGGAAAACTACTGTTTCTTCAACACCAACCAGGAGATGCGCCGGCTATATCAGGCCGGTGAGATTGGGGAGATGCGTCTGGCGGAATGTGAATACATCCATCCGGATCCGGTTGCCGCGCGGTTGGCCCGGGCGTGGGGCCGTAATCATTGGCGCAATTGGTGCCCATCCACCTATTACTGCACCCATGCGCTCGGTCCGATTCTCTATATCACTGAAACCCGGCCGGAATGGGTGAATGCCCACAGCATTGATTATGCCGCGGACGAGACCCAGTTCAACCCGGTGCGACAGGGCGACCCCGGCTTCTCGATGCTGTGCCGTATGAACAATGGGGGAACCGTCATCGTGAATGGATTGCTGTTGCGAGGCCACGGTAATTGGTACCGCCTGCATGGCAGTCGCGGTTTGATGGAAAGCCAGCGGGGCGATCAAAGCCGGCTACGGATCGTGCATGATGAATTCGATCGCCAGCCGGGAGAGGTGAGCGAAATGATTTACCGTCCGGAATTTCCCTTTCATGCCGACTTGGCGCGGAAAGCGGGGCATGGCGGCGGTGATTTTTTCACCAACTTCATGTTTGCCGAAGCGATTCGCACGGGCAAGCCGCCCCTATTGGATGTGTACCGGGCTTTGGACATGACCTTGGCCGGCATTCAGGGTTGGCGCAGTGCCTTGGATCGAGGAAACGCCGTGGAAATCCCCGACTTCCGCAAGAAACAGGTCCGCGATCAGTATCGGAATGACGCCTGGTCGCCTTTCCCGACGGAGCAGGGACCCGGTGAGGCGCCTCCCAGTATTGCAGGGGTTCGCAAGATTCCGGCCCGGGATGTGGCGTCGGCCCGGGCGATTTGGCGTAAACAGGGTTACCAGGGGAAATAAAGGGGATCCTCCGAAATCCGGGGATGGGGGGGCCTGATCAGCCGGACACCGGGCGCTGTCCCCGCGTCACTATGCCCGACAATCGCGGGCGGATTCGTAGGGGAGGGGTACTTTGGGGGCATGACAAGACCTTGGCCAAAATCTGATAGCCGCTTGGAATGAGACCGGGCACTTGTTTTTTAGGCTTTATTTTGGCATTGTTTGGGCTATGAAAACAGGTCTTTGCTGTTCTCTTGCCACCAGTGTCTTGTTGCTCGCGGCCGTGGCAATGGGTGCGGATAGTCTTACCCTCCACAGTAGCTATCTGGGAGCAGGACGATTCCAATACGTACTGCAACTCTGCGACAACCCATGGATCAAACAGTATGACGGGATGGAGTTTGTTGCATTCCCGGACGCATCCTGGGTCATTCCCGTGTCGGGTTGGAGTAACACCCTGTCTGAAGCGTCCTGGCAGCACTGGGAAACGACCAATGGCGTCACGGTGCCTCTCCCTCATCCCCAGACACTGATCTTCGAGGCGCACAGCACCAACATGGCCTTCCGTCTCGGTCGCACCTATGTGGTCTTCTTTTTTGTCCACCAGGACCAGTTGGTTTCTCGATCCATCCCGGTGAACTTTGTCGGCCTCGCGCACCTGGACGCACTTGTGCCTTGCTCTCCTGAAGAGGCAGACGGATCGCCCGACACCTTTCGCAGTGCGTTCGCCATGCATGATGATATTGCGATCCAGAGCTTGCTCATAATGAGCAACCACGTGCAGGGCTTGTCGTTTGCCTTTCCCTTGGAATCGACGGTCGTTATTCAAGGCAGCTCGAATTTTCGGGACTGGACGAATATCGCCTACGCCCTCGGCAATGCCGGGATCACCACCTGGACATCCTCGGTTCCCATTGATGCCTACGGGCCTTCTTACCGGGTGCTTCTCTACAGCACGATGCACAGACCGGAACTCGTGCCGTAGATCAGACGGCGAACGCCCTGGCCCTATGGCCCCTATGCCCCCGCACCCCGGCCCATTTGAGGGGTGTTTGCGGATGGCCCAGGCGTTCATAGAACGCGGCTACAACTGAAGTTTCGGAAGTTAAGAGGTACCCCGACACCTGAGGTTTGATCATTGATCGAAAATACTATAGCGGTGGTTTGGTTCTGGGTGGGGCCAATGAACGGCAGAGACTGCCGTGTCCAAATGGGGACGGCCGTCCACGGCCGTTGGGAGATGCGAGAATGACGAAAAAGATTGAAATCGGATGAGTGGGGCCGTAGGGTCACGAGTATGGCGAGATCCCTAATTTTGAGAGCCAGTCTTTTTGGATTTGCACTCTTGAGTTTGTTTGGAGCTCGGGCTTGGGCGCTCGATGCTTCGCCCTCAGGAAATCCGGTCCGGATCGAATTCTTTTTTGAGCCCGGCTGTGACGATTGCGATCGGGTTCGTTCGCAGGTATTACCCGATCTCGACCGCCGATTTCGCGGGCAAGTGACCCGGGTGGACCGCGATCTGGGTGAATTGACCAACTATGCCCGCTTGGTTCAGCTTCAACAAAAGGAGCCAACCCAACTTAATGCGCATGTCTTTCTGGCGGTGGAGGGGGGGCGGCTTCTGCAGGGTTATGACGAGATCAGTAGGGGAATAGGGGATGCGGTTGCCGGGCGTTTAGCTGGAACGACGGCCCAAGCGGTGCCAGACCCAAGGGCCAAACCGGGCGACCGAGTAATACTGGAGCGTCTGGCTGGATTTCGCTGGGCGGGTGTGGCCGTGGCCGGGTTGGCGGACGGGTTGAATCCCTGTGCTTTTTCCACCCTGGTATTTTTCATGAGCCTGTTATCGGTCGCCCGGGTGCGGGGGCGGATGTTGCTGCTGGTGGGTGGGTTCTTTTGCCTGGCGTCGTTCCTGACGTATTTTGCATTAGGCCTGGGATTGTTGCGAGTGTTGCATCTGCTCGATGGCTTCCAGTGGGTACGGGCGTTCTTCGAGTGGGCGATGGTCGGGGTGTTGTTGGTGTTGGCGGCATTGTCGTTTCGCGATGCCCGACGGTTTGCGGCCCGGCAGGATCCCAATGAGGTGGTCCTCCAGATGCCCGAGACATTTCGGCATCTGACGCACCGTTTGTTGAAACGGGGCATGGCCGCCCGGCATCTATTGGCGGCGGCCTTCGGTCTGGGGGTGGTTGTCACGGCGCTGGAAAGCGTCTGCACGGGGCAATTATATGTTCCGACCCTGGTTTTCATGATGAAATCAGAGCAGATGTGGAATCCGGGTCTTCCGCTCCTGATTCTCTACAACCTGTGTTTCATATTACCGTTGGTGGCAGTTTTTGGATTGACCTGTGCCGGGCTTCAATTTGCGCACTTAATGAATTGGAGCATCCGCAATGTGGTCATCAGCAAAATCCTGTTAGGACTCCTGTTTTTAGGAATGGCGGGCTTGATGTTGGGGTTCGTGATGTGAGATAAAGGGGCGCAGAGATCAGGGTTCAGGCTATGGGTCGCTGGGGGTGACCCGGTAGGTCGGGTATTCCTGCCCGACTTCTTGGAACGGAAAAAATGAAGGCGAAGGGCAGGCGCTGGTCAGGCAAGAATGCCCGACCTACTTCTTAAGCGAAAGCAGGTGTCATTTGAAACTGCATGCACTGACGCGAACGGGGGGGGCGTGGTTAACCGCCGTTGTTTGGGGTCTGCTGCTGGGGGCCGAATCCGGCGTGTGTTCCGAACCGGCGGCCCCGGTGAACGGACCGCGGGTGGTTTGTGACGCTCCGGAATTCGATTATGGCCGGGTGGTCAATACTCAGGAAGTCGAGCATGCTTTTATCCTGCGCAACACCGGTGATACTGAGGCCGTGATCGGTCGCGTTCATTCCAGTTGTGGATGCACCCGGGCACAAGCGAGTACCCTGACGATTCCCCCGGGGGGCACAGCGACCGTGGCGGTGGTGTTTAATCTGCGCGGACGGAGTGGCGAACGGATCATCAATGTATTCGTCAATTCGAATGACCCGGTGAATCCGATCTGTCAACTGCGGTGTCGGGGCAGCACCTATTTTTCAGATCAGGATCGCGTGGTTGGCCTGCCCCCGCAGACGGGTGAGGCGGTGGGACTGGGGGTGAGTGAAACGGCGACCCCGGGGATTACGGTTATCCCTCCGGTGCTGGGGCTGGTCGAAACCGGCGCGGGCCGAGTTCCCGTTCGATACGTAATGGTGCGGGCTGACGGCCAGCGGCCATTTCGGGTTTTATCGGTGACAGCGGATGGGCTTACTGAGTCGCAGGTGGGGATTCATCAAACCGGAGCGGGGTGGGCGATCATGCGGGTGGGGCCCTTGACGGTTCGGCCGGAGTGGACGAATACGACCATCCGATTGCTTACCGATCTCCCCGGATTCGAGACGATTCCCATTCGAGTGACCCTACAGACCCTGCCCTGAGTGGTGTCGGAATGCCGAACTGCCAATGGAGCCAGATTTGGTTTGTATTGCGGGGTAAAGCCTGCTATACAGTTCCGGTTTGCGGGAGAAGAATTTATGAACATGTGCCGTCTGCTCGAAGAAGAAAATGTCATTATGGAGCTTCAGAGCAACACCAAGGAGGGGATCATCGAAGAGATGCTCGACTTGTTGGTTCGGAACGGCAAGGTCAAGGACCGGGAATCGGCTTTGAAGGCCATTCTCGACCGGGAACGCAAGATGTCCACCGGCATGCAACACGGCATCGCCATCCCGCACGGCAAGACGGATTCACTGACCGGCGTCAAGCTGGTGACCGCGCTGGGGCTCAAGAAGACGGGGGTTGATTTCGGCGCGTTGGATGGAAAACCATCGACGATTTTCATCATGACATTGTCGCCCCTGAACCGGACCGGCCCCCACATCCAGTTTCTCGCCGAGATGAGCCAGATATTGAACGATCCGTCGAAGCGGGAAGCGATTCTGCAGGCCGCCACCGCCCATGAGGTGATGTCCCTGTTGTCGAATTGATTTTGTCAGCCGCTGGTGGACGGGGATCCGTCAGGTCAGTCGGGCGGCCAGATGCAATAGAAAATCACGATTATCCATCGACAGATACCGCAACGTACCTCCCATCCGGCTGAACGATTTATTGAAGCGCTGATAATAGGCCGGATCGGTCTCCGGGGGTTCGCCCCGGGACCAATCCCAGCCGGCTTCAGCCAGATCGACCGTCACGATTAAAAAGTCTCCAATCGATTTCCCCGTTTGTTGGAGGGCGACATTCTGGGCCATGGAGAAGGATTTTTCGAAGATCATGGGTGACATCACCGCAGACCCGACCGACAGGTAGACGCCGCCCTCGATCCGGGTGACGCTTTCGGCAAAACTCAGAAAATCGCGCTCGGCCGCGCGGCCGATGGAGGCGCCATGGTTCATCGGGTGATTATAAATGATATCATGGCCGAACATCGGGTGCCCGGTGAAAGGGATGCCCAATTCGAACGCCCGCGCCTGGATACTGTAGGATTTCCACGGGTGGGGGATGGCCCGCCAGCCGGGTTTCAGGCCGAAGCGCTGGAGGATGGCCCGACCATCTGCAGCGGCCGCCCGGCGTTCGAAGCCCTCGGGGGTATCCGGCAGGGGGGCGGTCAGGATCCGGTCCAAATCGGCGGGATCGGGGATGAGCAGCCCTTCTCGGGCGATCATCCGGCCGACGGATTCGCCATATCCGCAGCCCTCCAAGGCACCTAGATTGAGGGCGAGATTAAGGTTGAAACCTGTTTCCTGCCAGTTACCGAATTCGCCCCGGGCAACATTCCCGCGCACGTCTTCACTGCTGGCGCCTTGAAAGGCGAATTCCCAATCGTGAATGATGCCCGCCCCATTGGTGGCCAGGTGGGTGATCCAACCGCGTTCGAGCAATTGGATCAAGACCGGAGCCAGACCGTTTTTAATGGTATGGGCGCCAAAGGTCAGCATCACCGGGCGCTTGTTGTTTCGGGCGGTTGTGATGCGTTGTAAAACTTCAACAAAAAGAGACCGCTCGGACTCTGTCAGGGAGCGGGGTGTTTGCGTGGGATCGATATGGTCGCGGTC
>CAZCDO010000062.1:0-10942 GCA_964497135.1 uncultured Verrucomicrobiota bacterium | reverse complement strand
GTACCGTGTGTGCCCGGGTGGTGTCGAAATTGGCCACGACAAGAAAACCGCCTTCGATGCCCTTGGGCGATTGCCGCAGGGCGGCGAGGATGGCGGGATGGCCGTCATCGACGAAGACCACATTGCCGAGCTGATGAAAAGCGGGGTGCTCGTCGAGGATCTGGTGGATGCGCCGGATGAAGGCCCGGTAATCGGCGGAAGGCTTTTCAATGAAGGGTTCGGGCGGACCGATGAAGTGAATTTTTTCGATTTGCCCCCATTCGACGCCCTGGACCATGCCGGTCTGGCCGGTGCTTAAGAGCGCGTTGACGGTATAGCGCGGCCGGGTGGCATCGGCGGAACCGAACAGATGGGCGGGGGTTCCGGTGTCGTGCGTGGTGATCGGGGTCAGATACCGCAAGCGGGGGGAGCGGGAGTGCAGTTCGGCCAGATAGCGGCGCAGATCGGGGACAAACGGATATTCCCAAGTGGTGGCCAGAAGCAGGTTGATCCCGTCCTCCGTCACCGACCGTTCGAGTGAATCGGCATCGGCAAAATATTCGGCCAGCATCAGGAGATCGGGATACTCCTGGCTCAGGCGGCGGGTGAGCTGGCCGAGAAACCGTTCGGGCCGGCTGTGGTAATTGTCGAAGCGGACCAGTCCCCCGGTGCGATTGGCGAAATGGCTCCAATACAGGGCGTATTGGGTCATATAGTTTCCGAGTTCTTCACGTACCGCGGGATCGGGATGGTCATAATTGAGGAGCACCAGGTCCTCCCAGCGGATCCAGGTGTTTTGGTGCCAACAACCGGCGCGTTTGAAGCCGTCGGATTCGGCGGGGTCGGTCAGGATCCAATCCGGACGCTGTTCCGCAAGCCGGCTGTCACGAGCGATGTGATTGAGAACGAGGTCAATGCAGAGCCGGATGCCGAGTTGAGCGGCGGCCTCGACGAAGGCGGTCCATTGTTCGGTGGCGCTCCCCGGCTGGGCCGGGTCGCGGAAGAGGGGATCGGGTTCGAAGAGGTCGCGGGCTGAATAGGGGCTCAAGGAGTGACCCATTCGGGTGATCGGGAGGAGATGAACGGCGTTGAACCCCATTTCGCGAATGGCTTCCAGACGGTGGCCCCAGTCGGTAAAGGTTCCGGAGATGCGGGGAATGAGGGTGTAGAGCTTGAGCGATTTCAGGGCGGGGGGATCGACAAAAAGAATGTGATGAGGTTTGGGTTCAACAAACCAGGTCCGACCGGTGTCTAAAGAGTATTTGACCCGGCAATAAAAAAGGCCACACCGCGGCAAGGGCAGATGTAGATGACAACGCCGGTCGGATTCCCGTTGAAACGGGATTTCCTTCCAAAGATCACCCCGCTCATCGAGACTGAGCAGGAGCGAGATCAGTTCAGGCAAGGAGTGTTCATCGACGGATTCCAGGATAAAATCCAACGGGGAATCGCGAATCGTTCGAATAAAATGGCCGTTGAAGATGGGGGCGACCCAGCGGAAGGGCGCCGGGTTGGCGAAGCGGTAGCCGTTGGGCGGCAGGGCGGGAGGCGAAAGTGGAGTTAAAAGGGATTTTACCGATTGCATGATTAAGTCAATTTAGCATAAATTTGAGCGGCGGATAGACGAAATTAATGAGAATCCGGCTTGTCAGTCAGCCGGGAAGCGATGTACGATGCCCAGTATGGAACAACATCGAATCCATCTGAATCAAATCAAAACCGGCCGTCCTCTAAGAATGGGACCGTTGCCCGGGTTCGAGGCCCCCTCGAAAAAATGGTATGGCGTGGCCGCCCTGATGTTTGTTGTCGGGGCGCTGGGGGGAACCACATGGATCATCCTGGCTTTGCATTTTGTGCGGCCGGAAGTTTTGGAAATGGACGTACCCGGGACGATGATCTATGAAGCTTCGGCACCGGGCCGATACAGCCTGATCGGTCGGCTGGACGAAGGATTGGGGCAGGCGACCTGGACGGCAGAGGCGGTGGCCGCAGGGCTTCGGATTACGTTGACCGAGGAAAAGACCCGGGCCCAGATTCCGGTACAGGCAACCCTGGGTTGGCGTGATAGAGGGGCGGTGGGGGAAACGCGGTTTTCGCTGGGTTCATTTCAAATGACAACACCGGGTCGGGTGGAAATCCGGACGGAAGGGGTTACCCCGATCCGTTCGATGGGGGTGCAACGAGCTCAGGTGGACCGAATGATGTGGGCCTTGATTGGGGGGTTGGTGTTGAACGCTCTGGGCTGGTTGGCGGCGCCCATCCTGGTTTTTCAGATTTATTACCGGCGGGCACGGGCCGAATTTCTGGAAGCCGAATATGGCGCCACACCTGAGTAATCATAGGGGTCGAAACGGCAACCAACGTCGAAAATGGGGTGCCCCGGATGACGCTCAACTTCTATATCTACGAAGGCTGGGACCTGATGGCTGCCGTCTTTGGAGGGACGAGTTCCACCTCGTCCGTCTTCTATCCCCATGATGCCAACGGGAACGTTTCGGATGTCATAAGTGAAGATACCGAAGCCATGTATGCCCATTCCGAATATATTCTGTTTGGCGAAACCGTTGTCCAGGCTGGAGATGCGCAGGCTATCGTCATTGTTTGGCCGGTTGCATTCTTGTCCGTTCCCATGGTGCGGCCATTGCTGCATGTGGCCTTCGATATTGGGATAGTAATGAAACTGATCCCGCAGATAGTGCTGCAGGTTGGAGTGGTTACAGGGGGGCTATGAGCCAACCCTTTACGCCATGCCGAGAGCTTTGTAAGAAAAGAACTGTTCGGCCGATTGGTCCCCGTCGGTAAGACCCTCCAAATTAAGGATGGTTACTCCCTCATAGCGGCATCTGGATTTAATCAACAGTCAGGAAGGTATTCGGACACCGGTGCTTTGCACGCCCGAGGAATTGATGGAGGAATCATGAAAATCGACCCCATTGTGGCGGAAATCCGCAAACATCGTCTGGCCATTGAAAAGGATGTCAAGGCACACGGCCAGACATTGCTTGAGTATGCCCTGGTTCACCAGAAAGAACATGCCTCGCGACTCTGTGTGCGCGGTCCTCAGCCGGCGCTACGCCGTCGAACCGCCTGACCAGTAATCAGAGGCGTTATCAATGTCTAGCGCTGATCCTTACCAGTTTACCAAGAAAATATAATATGGGAATTCTGGAAATTGGGGTGCGGGTATAAGCATAGGTCCTGAAATCTCGAAAAACGGCATAATTCCACGCTTTCCTTCCGGCTGGAGGCGTTGTAATATTTGAAAAGTTGGGACTGCGATCATCCGTTTACCGGATGGTCTATATTGTCGAGCGATGGAGGTGGATATGAAAAACCGAATTGAAATTAGACCGGGAATCCATTTTGGGAAACCCTGTGTGGTTGGCACCCGGATTCCGGTTCAAGATGTGTTGGAATTGGTTCGGGAAGGCATCGCCTTCGATCGAATTATCCGGGAATATTACCCGGACCTGACCGTTGATGATATCCAAGCCTGCATTCAGTATGCCATGGACATCGTGGCCGTTGAAGACCTTCACATTGATCTGGTCCCGGCATGAAATTCCTGATCGATCAGGATGTCTATTTGCGAATAACACCTTCGACGATTCAGGCCGTGCATCAAGAGATTCAGTTGGTTTTAAGTCGTTATCCAGAGGTCGATTTACAAAAAGCCTTTGTGGTTGTGGAGCCCGGACGCCATCGCCATAGGAGCATTAAGTAGTCTGATTTTGAAGATCCCATGGGCTTCTACCTCAAAACTTCGATCCCGCTCCCTCCCGAACGCACACTCCCTGTCCATCCCGTACCCTCAAAAACGCATACCAGCTTGTTACCGATGCAAGATCGGGGCCACCGATTTTACAATGGGTTGATCGGGCGGTGGATTAATCGGGATCCGATTGGGCGTCGGGGTGGTCTGAACTATTATGAGTACTGTTTCAATCAATCAGTAAATAAAGTTGATCCTGATGGCCGATTTGTTTTTCCTGTCATTACCCTGCCGCCTGGCCTTATTCCATCTTTACTAAACCCTTTTCCATGTTGCGATGGAAGCCCTTATAATAACTCAACCCATTGCTGTTGCAATAATGGGACTACTGTTGCCACTGGCGGCAGTGGATGCAAAAAAGTGACTAAAACGCCTATTGATTCCGGTGTAAAAACTAAAGGGCACTATTTTGGTCCCAATGCGTCTGATTATCATCAATGGGTGGAATGGGGTGGTCAATATGCAGATTTCAATTTCAACTTACAGGGGACATATTCTGCAGGTTCGATAGCAAATTCACCCTTTGCATCAATCTCCGGTGTTGACAAGAATTATCCCAAAAAACTGAATCCGTGCGAATATAATATTCCTAAATTCAAAACATGCCTTAGTCAAGCTTCGACGATCAATGTATTATATCCCCCCCCCGTTGCCTTCTCCTTCATATCAATGCACTGATTATACAAAAAGTCTGATTGATGGATGTCTTGCCGTTAGCAAGGGTTGCACCATGCCATCCACGCCGTAATGAGTATTCGTCTGGGTAATACATATGAATACAGGCATTAAATCCGCTACCCAGCTTTTATTATTATGCATCATTGCCGCCGGTTGCTCTCAACCGAAAATATCCAAATCTGTACCGTATGTAATATGCCCTGGTTATGGGATATCGAATTATGTTGCTATTGGCATGACGAGAGCACGGATTAAATCATTTGCAAAGGACATGGTTGTCATCAATAAAGACAATCCCGACATAACCTATGTAGGGATAATTCCTTCAGTCGGCGCAAAATTTGCGGGCAAAAATAATAACCCAATAGGCTCGATTGAGTTTTGTGTGCAATCTTCAAGCAATTATCCTGATTTTAAGTTTAACGGTGTTTTAGCCTGTGGATTATCATTTGATAGTGGCTCGATTGTTAATCGCGAAAATATTGTAAAGATATATGGAGAACCAGATGGTGTTTCTGACACTGGCACAGGGGGAGCAGATGTTGCCTATCTTAGATCCGGGAAAAGTTATAGTATGAAATGTCCTTATAATCGTGAATTACTTGTTTACCAACGAAATGGGATTACATTCGATTTAACCAAAGATGTTGTTACTCGGATTATCGTTACGCCTCCTTGGACCGAAGCAACAGGGGCGATGTTTGAGCACTGATATTAATACCATTAAGCGGGTCAGCACTAGGATTAATGAATAAACGACTTCAGTCGTTGTCGTATATTGATACTTCCACTTCCCGCTCCTCATCCGCTAAAGTCCCCCTCCAAGGAGGGCGCGGAAATGACGAAGAAGAAGCGATTCAAGCCCAGGCGTTGCATCCATTGCGGGGAGTGGTACCAGCCCAACCCCCGTGCGGCCGCCCGCCAGAAGTTCTGCTCCGATCCCGAATGCCAGAAGGCCCGGCGGCGCAAGACCGCCCGCGCCTGGCGGCGGCATAACCACTTCCCATCCGGCGAGGCCGATCTGGCCCGGGTCCGCGTCTGGCGGGGGCAACATCCCGGCTACTGGCGCAAGCACCGCCGCCGCTCGTTCATCATGGAACTGCTGGTGCCCCTGGTTTCGCTCAAAAAGACCCGTTTTGGGCGAAATTGACCCGGCCGAAGAAAATCGGCTTCACTTTCGGCGGGTAAAAGCATATATTTGGGGGGTTACGAGGTGGTAATTATGAGCACGTCAACGATCAATCTAAAATTGGATGCCATAACGGCTGGGATCTTTAGGGAGGCGCCGGTGGAGGATCGGAATAAACTCTGTGTTTTATGGGGTATACTTTTGCGGGAGTATAAAGATGCCCCTACGCCGTTAATTAAGCTTATGGACCAGATCGGTGCCAAAGCCAAAGCCCGGGGGCTTACGGCTGGCAAACTGGAAGCCATTCTCGATGCCGAGTAAACGGCGCTATGTCTTCGATGCCAACGCCATCGTCAGCGCGTTGTTGCTTCCGGATTCAACTCCCCGCCGGGCATTTGATAAAGCCTGTTCTCAGGGACAAATGCTTTTGTCAGAGCCGATCATTCATGAGTTGGACGATGTTTTACGCCGTCCGCGGCTCGAAAAATACATTCGTGAAGACGAGCGCATTCATTTTTTGGTCGCGTTACTGCGAGAGGCGCATATCGTGCGGGTCACAGAATCCATTGCCGATTGCCGCGATCCCAAAGACAACAAGTATCTTGAGCTGGCGCATGCCGCTCAGGCGATTTGTATTGTGACGGGGGATCAGGATTTGCTTGAACTTCACCCGCATCGTGGCATTCCAATTCTGACGCCCCGTCAGTTTCTGGATGTGCATTAGGAACAACCAGGGGTTTCTTCCTCACTGTTCTTAAACCCGATTAATTAGTCGCCGAAGTCGCGGGCAGCGGAGGAGGAGAGGGCGCTATGGGAGCGGGCGAGCGCATCCGTTTGGTGATTTGTTGGGACAGCAGGTCGAACAATTTTTCCGCTGATTGTTGAACCTGAAGGGTGACCGTAGTTCCCTGGGCGGAGACTTGGGCGTTTTGGGCCAATTCCGCTAATTCGGGGTTTTGCTTGGCGGTGACAAGAGCGGATAGGATGAGTCCTTGCAGAATCTGCTGGGTGGACAACGCCATCTGCTCATCTTCCGCTTGGATGTTAAAACGAGATTCAACCAGGCCTTCTGCGCTCTCGGCAAGCGTCAGGTTGAAGCCCTTGGAATTACCCAAAGGTCCCATTTTGACGGCATCGCCGGTGGCGGTGGCCAACAGGAACCCCCGCGCATTTTCCGGGACCGACAGGGCGGAACCGGGGACGAGATGGGGCCGCTTGCCATCGAGGACATCGAGTGCCCCTTTCATCGTTTCAGATCCGGCGGTGATCAGGAGTTGTCCTGCGGGGAGCAGGCAGAGGGAGAGAGTCTGGTTGTTGTTAGGCTCGGTCCATTGATAGAGAGTCCTGTTCCCGACCCGACTTTCGCTCATCCCCGGGCGTTGACGGACCCGGGCTAAAACCTTTTCCATATCGAAGCGACCGCTGAAAAGGGCCACGCCACTCTGGGGATCCTCGGTTTTACCATAGAGGGTCATATGATCCATCTCTTTGAGGGGATTGAATCCGAGCAGATCCTGGCTTTGGGCCAGGGGCGTGCGCATTTCGGCGGGGGCGCTATCGCTTTGGAGGAGCGTGCCGAATTTGGATGTGTTGAATTGTTTGACATTGATATAAATGAGCCAGTTGGCGTCGGCGGCGACCTGTTTACGGGACAAAGACCCGGCCTTGGCTTCGGCTCTTTCCGGCTTTGGGGGGGCCGCAACGGACTGGGTACCGGTGACGATAATCGACAACAAAATGGGCATGCACCAACGGGAATACGGATTCATAGGCCGACCTTTCTCGGAAATTCGAATAATGGATAAATTCTACCATGACGCGAGAACGAAGCAAGTTTTCTCCGAAATCAATATCGGCCTTTCGTCCGTTTGGGTAAAAAGGTATTTGTGTCTTCCTCCATTTATCAGTACTCTTTTGAATGTGACAACACCATAGGCCGTCGGGTGCGGGCGACCCATACCAATGACGGAGAGAAAAGGAATTCACCATGATTCTTGACGCGCTGGCGAATGGACGTCGGTATCTCGATTTACACAAAATCGTGGTCAAAGTGGCATTGGATGGATGACCATGCCGGCGATTCCCTCCAAGTTGGGGCCGCCTGCCCTTTTTTTTACCGACGAAGGAAACGGTCATTTCCAGTGCCGGTTATGTCAGCACCATTGCCGGATGACGGAGGGGAAAGACGGACTTTGCCGAGTCCGAGGGGTGCGCGAGGGAACCCCGCGCGCCCTGGGCTATGGTGTTCTTTCCGCCGCCCATGTCGATCCGGTGGAGAAAAAACCACTCTACCATTTTTTTCCGGGTGAAACCATTTATAGCATCGGCGGCTGGGGCTGTAACCTGGCTTGTTTCTTTTGTCAGAATTGGTCGATTTCGCAGGTCCATCCGGCGGGGGACGACCGGGTTACGCCGGAACAAATCATCTCCGCCACCCAGGCGAATCGGTGCCGGCACCTGGCGTTCACCTACAATGAACCGCTGATCGGCTATGAGTTTGTGCTCGATACGGCAAAACGGGCCCGCGCCGCCGGCGTTTCATCGGTTCTGGTGACCAACGGGTTTATCGAGGGGGAGCCGGCCGCCGAACTGTTACCGTGGATCGATGCCTTGAACATCGACATCAAATCGATGGACGACGATTTTTATCGGACTCATTGTCGGGGTGCGTTGGCCCCCGTCCTGGCCTTCTGTCGTCAGGCGGTGAAGCAAGGTTGTCAGGTCGAGATTACCAACCTGGTGATTCCGACTTTGAACGATCGGCCGGAGCAGATTCGACAACTGGCCCACTGGGTCGCCACCGAGTTGGGGCGACAGGTGCCGCTGCATTTGAGTGCCTATCATCCCGATTATGAATGCAATCTGCCGCCGACGGAGGCGCGGATTTTGATCGAAGCCGTGCGGGTGGCGCGCGAGGAATTGCAATATGTGTACGCCGGGAATCTGGCCGGATCGGCGGCCCAGGATACGGTCTGTCCGCGGTGCCGGTCAGTTTTGATTCGTCGGCAGGGATATCAGGTGGAGCGGGTGGGGCTCGCCGGAGGTGAGTGCGCGGGTTGTCACAAGCCTTTTGAGGGGCGGATCGGATGATCAAGGACAAATCAGGAGATTGAAAAATGACCATGGACTATAAGGGATTGGCACAACGATTTCAGCCCGATTGGCAGGGGCTGGTCAATACGATTTTGCGAAAGGGGACGCCGTCCCGGGTGTTTCATATCGAACTTTTTCAGGATGGAGAAATTGTCGAAGCCTTGACAAAGCGCTTCCATTTGGACGCGGGACTCAACCCAACCGATCCAGATTACGCCCGGCGTCGCTACATCGCGGTTCAGCGATTTTGCGGGTTCGATTATGTCCGGTGTGGATTGGTCGGCTTGAATTTTCCTCTGTTCAAAGCGACGACGGCGGACCAGGGTGAATTACCCCGGACCGGCGGCCGGGCGTTTGTGGATGAGAGGCATGGTCCGATCATGAGCTGGGAGGATTTTGAGAAATATCCGTGGCCCGATCCGCATACAAACTCAGCCACGGTCGATTTGGAATGGTACCAGCGGAATCTCCCTGAGGACATGTGTATCATCGGGTCGGGTTATTTCGCCCATTATGCCGAAATGCTCACCTGGCTGATGGGCTACGAGACGTTTTGTTTTGCACTCTACGATCAACGCGAACTGGTGCAGGCCATCGCACAAAAACTGATCGATTTCTACCGGATCGCCTTGGGGCGTATTTTGCAGTTCGATCGGGTCAAAATCGTTTGGGGGAGTGATGACATGGGGCATCGGACGGGGCTGCTGTTTTCGGCCGACGACATGCGCGAATTCGTGTTGGCGGGGCATCGGGAAATGGCGACGATGGCGCACGCGGCAGGGCGACCGTACTTGTTGCATTCGTGCGGGAAGCTGGACGACATCATGCCGGACCTGATAGACCACGTTAAAATTGACGCCAAGCATAGTTTTGAGGATACGATCGAGGATGTGCGCGACGCCAAAAAGCGCTATGGACAATCGATTGCACTGCTGGGTGGAATCGATTTGGATTTCCTGTGCAGGTCGGAACCGGCCGCCATCCGCCAACGGGTGCGGGAGACACTGGCGATTTGTCAGCCGGGGGGGGGATATTGCCTGGGCACAGGGAATTCTGTGGCCAATTATATTCCTGTGGACCACTACCTGGCGATGATCGACGAGGGTCGATTGTTCGGGCGGTAGGGGGAACAGGAACGGGAGACGAGAACGGGAGAACGGGGGGGGGGCAGGGGCCACGAGCTGGGCCGCGCGTTCATTGCGGCAACACAGCCTTGTGGTCTCGCCAACAGTTGTGTCTTGAGCGCAATCGCCTGGTCGCCGGATGGCACCTGTCTGGCCATCGGCTCCGCCGATCGGTTGGGCACCGTGTATCTTTACCATCTGGTTTCAAACTGAGGATCCACCGTGGCTTTGCCAATGGACCGCAGTTGTTGAATTGGCAAATAATACTTCTATAGCAGTAAAATTAGTCAATAATCTTCTTTATAGATTAGATAATCAGCAATCCATACTCTCATAGAAGTAATATTCGGCCTTTTGCATTGACTATATCTAAAAAAGAGACAATATTACTGCTATAAAAGTACTAAATAGATCTGAATGACAGGAGTCACCGCTGTGCAGATAACAGACGAGATAATCGGCGCGAGCGTCCGGTTTCACCGTAAGAAGGCCGGCTTGACGCAGGCCGAACTCGCGAGAACGGCCGGGGTGGGGAAGGCGTCGGTCTTCGATGTTGAAAAAGGAAAAGAGACCGTCCAGTTGGACACGCTTTTGAAGATCTTTTCCGTACTGAACATGGAACTGGATATCAAGAGCCCTTTGATGGAGCAGTTCTTGGAGTCCAAAGACCCGCACGAGGCTCATTAACAGGAAACGGCAATGAAGACAGCCAGCATATTTGTTCACGGTCGGGTGGCGGGGAGACTGGAGGAACTGGAGCCGGGACGCAGCTATCGTTTCGTCTACCCAATCGACTACAAGGGGCCGCCGGTCTCGCTGACGATGCCGACCACCTTATCGGAGTATACGTTCGACCGGTTTCCGCCTTTCTTCGAAGGGCTGTTGCCCGAGGGCGTCATGTTGGAGGGCTTGCTGAAGCAGAGCAAGATCGACTCACTGGACTACTTCAGCCAACTGGTGGCGGTGGGTGGCGATTTGGTTGGCGCGGTGACCGTGAAGGAGGTGGTGCCATGAGCCGCTGTCCGATCACCTACGAGGAGTGTGGATTGGACAGATACTCGCCGGTCGGCCTTCGCCGCCTGTCGCCGGGCCTGATCAACCTGAACGACTTCCCCTACAGCGCGGAAACCCAGCGGCGTGAAGCCCTGATCCGCTCCTCGAAGATGT
>CAZCDO010000061.1:0-18702 GCA_964497135.1 uncultured Verrucomicrobiota bacterium | reverse complement strand
ACGACTTTTGGGTTGCCGGGAAAAATAGTTTAGAGGAGCCATCCTGTGCCCGGATGGCTCCTTTTTTTTAGGGCTGTTAAAACCCGAACGAATAAGGCTTGACGCCTATCGTGCGATGGTGTATCCCCCTTAAATTCTTTTGGGTTTTTGGTTCCGAAGAACCCGATCTTATCAGCCTGTTATGGAATGGGCTCCGACGGTTGCTTTTCGGTGAAACCGGAAACCGAGGAATAGAAAAAAGAGATGAGATCATGACCGCAAAAAAAGGGTGTACCTGTTCCCCGCCGGACGAAAAAAAGCTCTACCACCACCTGGATGAGATCCTGAAGGAATACCGCGGCAAACCGGGCGCCCTGATTCCGGTTCTCCAAATGGCGCAGGGCATTTTCGGCTATCTCCCGGAAAAGGCGCTCAAGCAAATCAGTCTGGGCCTTGATATTCCCTTCAGCGAAGTGGCGGGCGTTGTCAGTTTTTATTCGTTTTTTTCCACCAATCCGCGGGGCCAGCATCTGATCCGGGTTTGCCTGGGCACGGCCTGTTATGTGCGGGGCGGCAAGCAGGTGCTGGATGCCATTCGTAAAAAACTGGGCATCGAGGTGGGCGAGACCACGCCCGATAAGAAATTTTCCCTGGAAGTGGCGCGGTGTTTTGGCGCCTGTGGGCTGGCCCCGACAATGTCCATCGACAACGAGGTCTACAAGCGGGTTCGCCCCATCAAGATCAACGAAATCATTGATCGGTATTATCGCACCCGCAAAGCCGCTGTCGCGAAAGGCTGAACTTTATGAAAACACAAACCCCGATTCGATCCCAGAAGGATTTACAAGCGATTCAGGCCTCCCTGGCCGGCCGGATGGCGGTCCGGGAGCAACGATCCGGCGAGATGCCGGAGGCCAAGACCAAGACGGCGGGGCACTTCCACATCGTGATGTGTTTCGGCACCGGGTGTATCGCGTCGGGCGCGGGCGAAATGAAGCAGGCGTTCGAGAAGGAGATCGCCAAGCACGGGTTGACCCGGCAAGTGACGCTGGTGGAATCCGGCTGTAACGGGTTTTGCGCCGGCGGCCCGATCGCCGTGGTCTATCCGGGCGGTTATTTTTACTACCGGGTGGGGCCTCAGGATGCGAAGGAGATCATTGCCCGGCACATCGTCAAGGGCCAGCCGGTCGACCGGTTGATGTTTACGGAGAAAACCAACGGGCGGACCGTGCCGCTCTACAAGGATATTTCCTTCTTTGCCCGGCAGAACCTGCGCGTTCTCCGCAACAAGGGGGTGATCGCCGCCGAGAGCCTGGAGGAATACATCGCGCGCGACGGCTACTTCGGTCTGGCCAAGGCGCTAACCGAGATGACCCCGGAGCAGATTGTCGCGGAGATGAAGCAATCCGGGTTACGGGGCCGGGGGGGCGCCGGCTTTCCCACCGGGACGAAATGGGACTTATGCCGGAAGGCGGTGGGCACTCAGAAATACATTCTCTGCAATGCCGACGAAGGCGATCCCGGGGCCTTCATGGATCGCAGTCTGATCGAATCGGATCCGCATGCGGTACTGGAGGGGATGATGATCGGCGCCCGGGCGGTGGGGGCCGATACGGGCTATATTTATTGCCGGGCCGAGTATCCGCTGGCCTTGGAACGGTTGAATCACGCCATCACGCAATGCCGCCAGCGCGGGTTGTTGGGCAAAAATATTTTCGACACGGATTTTTCGTTCGATATCCGGATCGCGCAGGGGTCCGGCGCCTTTGTTTGCGGCGAGGAGACGGCCCTGATGCGGTCGATCGAGGGCCATCGGGGCGAACCCCGGCCGCGCCCTCCTTTCCCGGCGAATAAGGGCTTGTGGGACAAGCCATCGGTGTTGAACAACGTGGAGACCTTTGGCAACGTGCCGCTGATCATCCGCCACGGGGCCGCCTGGTACCGTTCGGTGGGAACCGAGAAATCGCCCGGGACCAAGATTTTCGCCCTGACCGGTAAGGTCAACAATGTGGGGCTGGTGGAAGTCAACATGGGCATTCCGCTGGGCGACATCATATACGATATCGGGGGCGGCATTCCGAACGGCAAAAAATACAAGGCGGCTCAAATCGGCGGGCCCTCGGGCGGATGTATTCCCAAGGAGCACTTGAATGTGCCGGTCGATTACGAATCCATCATGGCGCTGGGTGCGATCATGGGGAGTGGCGGCTTGATCGTGATGGACGAGGATACCTGCATGGTGGATATGGCGCGGTTTTTCCTGGAATTCACCCAGGAGGAATCGTGCGGGAAATGCACCCCATGCCGGGTGGGAACCCGCCGGATGTTGGAGATCTTGGAACGAATCTGCGAAGGGAAGGGGCAGGACGGCGATATCGAACGATTGCTAGACCTGGGAAACCAGATCAAGGATACGGCGCTGTGCGGGTTGGGGCAGACGGCGCCGAATCCCGTGCTTTCGACCATCCGCTATTTCCGCGATGAATATGTGGCGCATATCCGCGACAAAAAATGCCCCGCGGGAGTGTGTGCCGCCCTGGTCAAGGCCCCTTGCGCCAATGCCTGTCCGGCCGGCGTGAATGTCCCCGGATTCGTGTCGCTGGTGGGGGAGAAACGGTATTCCGAGGCTTTGAAGTTGCACCGCGAACGCAATCCATTGGCCGCGATTTGTGCGGCGGTTTGTTTCCACACCTGCGAGAGCAAATGCCGTCGGTCCTCTCTGGACAAACCCCTTTCGGTTCGCGGAGTCAAGCGGTTCATGGTCGAGCAGGAAACCAAGATGCAGGTTCCGGAAGTGCGGCCGAATCCCGTCAACGCCAAAAAGAAAATTGCGATCATCGGAGCCGGCCCGGCCGGACTCGCCTGTGCCTATTTCCTGGCCCGGCTGGGGTATCGTCCGACGATTCTCGAGGCGCAGAAGGAACCCGGCGGCATGTTGGTTCAAACCATTCCGCATTACCGGTTGCCCCGCAAAACGCTGGCACGGGAGATCGACATGATCGAGCGGTTGGGGGTGAAGATTCAAACCAACAGCCGATTGGGCAAGGATTTTACACTGGCCAGTCTTCACGAGAAGGGTTACGAGGCGGCCTTTGTGAGCGTGGGCGCACCTCAGGGCATCAAGTTGGGGATTTCGGGCGAAGAGGCCAAGGGGGTTGTGGATGGCATTCAATTCCTGCGGGATTACAATCTGAAAGGCGTGATGCCGGTGGGCAAACGCATCGCGGTGATCGGGGGGGGCAATGCGGCGGTGGACGTGGCCCGGACCGTGTTGCGGCTCGGCGCGGAATCCGTGACCGTCCTCTACCGTCGGACCCGGGAGGAAATGCCGGCTTGGGAGGAAGAGGTCAATGCGGCCATCGAGGAGGGTGTGAAGTTTGAGTTCCTCACATTTCCCAAGGAAATTCTCAATCTCAATGGGAAAGTCAGCGGAGTGGTTTGCGGGCGTATGGAGCTCAGCGAATTCGATCGCAGTGGCCGGCGGCGTCCGGTGGAAAAAACGGGGACGGACTTTACCTTGGACGCCGACCAGGTGGTTTCGGCGGTCGGTCAGGCGTTCGATCCCGCCATCTTGAAAGACAGTGGTCTGAAACTGAAGCGGGATGGCTTCATCGAATCGGATCCGGTGACCGGACTAACCGCCCTGGATTGGGTCTTTGCCGGCGGGGATGCGGCGTCGGGTCCCTCCTCGGTGATCATGGCGGTGGCCGCCGGGGAACGGGCGGCGGTGGGGATCGATCAGTTTTTAAGCGGGGCGAATCACGCCTTCTGGCGCGAAGACCGGCCGGTCAACACAGCGTATAATCCGGAGGCGGATCCCGTCACTTACAAGCGGGCGGAGATCCTGACGATTCCCGCAAAAACGCGGAAAAGCACCTTCAGCCAGGTTGAATTGGCTTGGAATGAAACCACGGCCATCCGGGAGGCCAAGCGATGCCTGCGGTGTGATTATCGCGAGGCCGGGAAATAACAAGGAGCGCCCGATTTATGCCTAAACTCATTATTGATGACAAGCCGGTTGAAGTCGCCGAGGGCACCAGTGTGCTGGAGGCGGCCCGGCAGAACGGGATTAAAATTCCCACCCTGTGCTACCTGGAGCAATTGAAAGCGATCGGCGCCTGTCGACTGTGCGTGGTGGAGGTTGAGGGCGCCCGCACCCTGGCGGCGTCCTGCGTGTTGCCGGCGACGGAGGGCATGAAGGTTCACACCCATACCAAACGGGTGCGGGAGGCGCGCCGGACCGTGGTGGAGTTGTTGCTCTCGGAACACGCCGGCAATTGCCAGACCTGCGACCGCAACAACGATTGCGAACTCCAGACCGTGGCCTACGAGTTGGGGATCCGCGAGATTTCGAATCCCGGCACAAAAACCTGCGAGACCGTCGATCGGTCGACGCCCGCCCTGATTCGGGACAGCGGTAAATGCATCAAGTGCGGCCGGTGCGTGACGGTGTGCGGTCAGGTGCAGAAGGTGGGCGCGCTGTTCCCGCAATTCCGGGGATTCAAAAGCGTGATCGGTCCCGCGTTCGGCCGGGATCTGGCGACCGTGGCCTGCGTCCAGTGCGGGCAATGTGCGGCGGTGTGTCCCGTGGGGGCGATCACCGAAAAAAGCTTTATCGAGGAAGTCTGGACGGCCTTGGATAATCCGGCCAAAACCGTCGTGGTGCAAACCGCGCCGGCCGTCCGGGCGGCATTGGGGGAATGTTTTGGGTATCCGCCGGGAACGCTGGTGACCGGCAAAATGGTCGCCGCTCTCCGCCGTCTGGGTTTCGATGTGGTATTCGATACCAATTTTACGGCGGACCTGACGATTATCGAGGAGGGCACGGAATTGCTGACCCGGCTGAAACAGGCCGTGTTGGAGAAAAAACCGACGGCCCTGCCCCAATTTACGAGCTGCTCGCCGGGATGGATCAAGTACGTTGAATATTTTCACCCGGATTTCATCCCCAATCTGTCCACCTGCAAATCACCCCAGCAGATGTTCGGGGCGGTGGTCAAAAGTTATTGGGCCCAGAAGGTCGGCAAGAAGCCGGAGGACATATTCGTGGTGTCGATCATGCCCTGCACAGCGAAAAAGTTCGAGGCTCAGCGGCCGGAAATGAACGATAGTGGCGAGCGCGATGTGGATGCCGTGCTGACGACCCGGGAATTGGGCCGCATGATCAAGGAGGCGGGCATCGATTTCGGCGGACTGCCGGATGAGGAGACGGACCGGGTTCTGGGAGTGTCATCGGGCGCGGCGGATATTTTCGCCAACAGCGGAGGGGTGATGGAGGCGGCCTTGCGGACCGCCTGGGAAGTGATTACGGGGCAGGAATTACCTTTCGAGAATTTACGGGTCGCGCCCCTGGCGGGGCTGGAAGGCATCAAGGAGGCCTCGGTGAAGATTACCGGGACTGTTCCCGAGTGGTCGTTTCTGGAGGGGGTGACCCTCAAGGTGGCGGTGGCTTCAGGGTTGGGGAACGCCCTGAAGATTCTCGAGCGGATCAAATCCGGGGAAGCGGTTTATCATTTTGTGGAGATCATGACCTGCCCGGGCGGGTGTATTGGCGGGGGCGGACAGCCGCGGTTGACCACCAATGCCATTCGAAAGGAGCGGATCAAGGCGATCTACCTGGAAGACGAGAGCAAGAAATTGCGCAAGTCGCATGACAATCCGAAGATTAAGCAGATTTACGGGGAGTTTTTGGATATTCCCCTGGGTGAAAAATCGCACCATCTCCTGCATACAAAATATGCGATGCGCAGTAAGGTTTGAATCAAGGGGGAAAACCCCGTTGAAAGGATGACGTATTGATATGGCGAAGATTCTGGTTGTTGATGACGACAGGGAAATTATTGAGTCGTCTAAAATTCTCCTGGAAAGCAAGGGCTATAGCGTGGTGACCGCACTCAACGGCGCGGAGGGCTTGAAAATGGCCCGGAGCGAAAAGCCGGATTTGATGCTGTTGGATGTGATGATGGCGCATGATCGCGACGGGTTTGAAGTGGCCCAAAAGCTGAAGCAGGAAGCCGATACCCGGCACATTCCCGTCATTATCATCACCGGGATCACCAAGAGCAAAAATCTGCCCTTCAAGTTCGAGCCGGACGAAGATTGGTTGCCGGTGAATGCGGTTCTGAATAAACCGGTTCAGCCGGAAGCGCTGTTGAAAAAAATCGAAGAATTGCTCCTGGCCACCCGGAAACCCTGATACGGCGTGGGCTTAAAAGGGGAGTGACCGCATGTTGACGCCGGAAGAGTTTGCCATTCTGCCATGGGGTTGGACGCCGGGGGACCGGTCTGCTTTACGGGAAATCCGCGAATGCGGCTTCAACCTGGCCGGATTTGTCGAGCCGACTCATTTGGATCGAGTGGGGGAAGCGAACTTAAAGGGCGTTGTTTTTTCGGCAACCACCCAGGTGGGCGACACCGAAGCCCGACTGCCGGCCGCAGACATCGCGCGGCGCGTCAAGGCTCTGACGAAAACGACCCGGGGGCATCCGGCCTTGTTCGGTTACTACCTGCGCGATGAACCCAGTGCCAAGGTTTTTCCCGGTTTGCGAAAATGGGCGGCCGCCTTCCAAAAGGCCGATCCGGCGGCCTGTGCCTACATCAACCTGTTTCCGAATTATGCCACGCCCGAGCAGTTGGGATCACCGGATTACGAGCGCCATCTGGAGGCGTATGTCAAAACGGTACGGCCCCGGTTTATCAGCTATGACCATTATGCGTTGATGGAGGGCGGGATTTTACGGGCCGGCTATTTCGAAAATCTGGAAGCCGTGCGACGGGTGGCGTTGCGGCATCAAATACCCTTTTGGAACATCGTGTTATCCAATGCTCACTTTAACTATGCGGAACCGACAGCCGCCGGATTTCGGTTCCAGCTCTATACCACGTTGGCCTATGGGGGCCGGGGCATCAGTTATTTCACATATTTTTCGCCGACCACGGGCAATTACCGGTTGGCGCCCATCGATCAGTTTGGGAATAAAACCGCGACTTGGGAGATGCTGCGCCACCTGAATTCACAGCTCCATCATCTGGGCCCCATTTATTTGAAATGCCGGAGCATCCATGTTTTTCATCACGAAGACGAAAAGGGCGAAAGACATCCGCCGAAAACCAGCCGGTTGCTCAGCGAACTCGGCGGGGGCCCTCTTTTGGTTGGCGAATTCGAGGGACCGAACCGGCAGCCCTTCGTGATGCTCGTGAATAAGAGTTTGCACCATTCTTTCCATTTCCAGGTCCGGTTCAAACGGGCCGGAACGATCATGATGATCAATGCCTACACCGGTCGATGCGAACCGTGGGTGGGCGAGAATAATTGGCTGGCGGCCGGGCAGGGCATGTTCCTCTGTTTGGAGCGGTAAAATCCCGGCGTTCGCGGAAAAGCGGATTAACCGGAGGGGTCTTCCAGCCATTGAACCTGCCGGGGCGAAAGACGGAGCCCGCAAGCGCCGAGGTCTTCCCGCAGGTGGTCGGCCCCCAGGCATCCGATGATGGGGAACACCGGGAAATCCTGGTTCATCAACCAGGCCAGCGCGATTTGCCCCGGCGTCACGCCGAGTTCGGCGGCGAGCGTCCGGGTTCGTTCCAATCGTCCGCGACTGACCGCATTATCATACGCGGCCTGACTCTTTTCGCCGCCACTGGCAAAATAACCGCCGGCGGTGGAGCTGTACGGCACCATGGGCATCCGCGTTTCCCGATGCCAGACCCGATCCGCGGCCGTTACCCCTCGCATCTCCCGACCGGTGCCCAATCCGTCATCTCCGGCGGACAGGCCGTTCTTCTGGGCCAGATTCCATTCCGGCTGGCTGGCGGAAAAGCCCCGGAGGCCCTGTGCGCGCGCATAGGCATGGGCCGCGGCCCGCCGTTCGGGATGCCAGTTGCTCACGCCGAACCAGCGGATGCGGCCGCGGCGCCACTCGGCATTCAACAGTTCCAGCACCTCGCCCACGGGGACGCGCGGGTCATCGCGATGCAGCCAAAAGACATCCAGCGCATCCAGTCCGAGCCGGCCGAGGCTGTCGTCGATATCCGCCGCCACGCGACCCGGCGAGAGCCACGCCTCCGTTACGCGGTATCCCGGTTCGCTCGAATGCGCGCCCTTGGTGCCGATGACTAAATCGCCTTTCCCGTTGCGTTTGAGGTAATCGCCCAGGGCGCGCTCACTGCAGCCGCTGCCTTCCGGGAGCCAGAACGCGTAGCAATGCGCGGTGTCGATGAAATTGCCGCCCGCATCGCGGTAGATTTTCAGCAGGGCATCGAGGTCCGCGCCTTTACATAACGAACCGAACCCCGCCGCCCCATAGCAGATCTCCGAGACCCTCAAATCCGTATCGCCCAGTGGCCGTCGTATCATGGGATACCCCGTTGTTCGACCGTGTTAAATCCCGGGCGGACCGCGACGCCCAACACCCCGCGCCGTTGTTCTCCCTTGATTCCTCCATCTACCACACCCGCCGATTTACCCGCAATATTATTCGCTTCACATCCAGCGAAAAAAACGCCGTACAGAGCCGTCGGGCCACCGGGGAGATGTAGGAGAGCGGGAGCCTGCGTTTAGGAGTATGCGTGCCCTGAAAGGCTGTCGGACTTTACCTCATTCAAACAAACGGCTTTTCGGAATTGGCAATCCTTGCTATCTTGCCGCCCGGCATGAGAAATGGGAAGACATCAACCCAAGGGGCTGGAGTCGAACATGAAATTTGAAATCACCGCGGTGGAACGGACTTATTTGCGCGAGTTGGCCCGGAAACAGGCCGGGTATGCCGCCTTGCCGATCATGCGGGAGCGGAAGCGAATTTGGCATGATCTCAATGAAGGCCGGGTTGGGGTCCGGCCGCCGATGATTGTCGAAACCTGGACGTTTGACCGTGATTTCATGCCCGAATCGATTTTTAAATGCACCTCGCCGGTGGCCCGGGGAATTGAATGGCAGTTATTGCGGAATGTCCGAAATCATGAGTTGATTGACGACGACAAGGTGATACCGGATACTTTCGAGGTCGGCTGGCAGGTCGAGATCGACGAGTTGGGCGTTAAAATTCCACACGAAACGGTCAAAGATGCCGAAGGGGTGGAGATGGGCTATAAGTTCCACCATCCGATCAAGGATCTCGAGCGGGATTTGGCTCTATTGAAGCCGGCCCAATGCCGGGTGGACCGGGAGGGGACGCGGGCTTGGCAGGCATTTCTGGAGGACCTGTTGGGCGATCAGTTGAAGGTCGAACTGCGGACCGGATCGTATGGGTGTGCGATGCTGACCCATCGCGTGGTCGAGTTGATGGGAATGGACGCCTACTTTACGGCGATGTATGACCATCCCGAGGCGTTGCACCGGCTCATGGCTTATTTACGGGACAATTGCCTGCGGATGATGCACTGGGCGGAGAGTGAAGGGCTGTTGCGGTTGAACAATGAAAACCAGCAGAGTTTCGGGTCGAGCTATAATTTCACCCGGCAGTTGCCGGCGCCGGGATATGATGGCCCCACGGCGCGATTGCGCGATATGTGGGGCAGCGCGAATAGTCAGGAGACCGTGGGGGTTTCTCCGGCGATGTTCAATGAATTCTGTTTTCCGTATTATCGCGATGTGTGTGAACCCCTGGGTCTGCTGTATTATGGGTGTTGCGAACCCGTGGATACGTTTTGGGCGGATATCCGGCGACTGCCCCACCTGAAAAAAGTGTCCATCTCCAAATGGTGCAATCAGTGGACGGTGGCCGACAGCCTGCGGGGGACGGACATCGTTTTTTCGCGCAAGCCGGATCCCAATTTCCTGAGCGTCGATGTACGCTTGAACGAGGAGGCCTGGGCGGCGCATGTGCGGGAAACGCTGGAGGCGACACGCGGGGTATTGACCGAGATTATTTATCGAGACGTTTACACGGTCCATGGCAACCTGGCGAATCCCCGGCGTGCGGTGGAGATTGCCCGGCGGGAGATCGACCGGTTCTTTCGGTGATACGGGAGCCGGTGGGCGCCACTGGATGCGCCCAGGGATTGGGCGAAATACTGGCGGACCGGATTCCATTGGGTTGCGGGTAGGCATGATGCCGCCCGCGGCCATCGCCCGCAGCTACAACCGACCTCCCTGTGGGGGCGGGCGTTGTCCGCCCTTTCGGGAGAAACGGCGTGTCGCCGTCCTTAAAATTTTCAGTTTCCGGGCTGTCAACTCAGGAACTCGGGGACACAGTGGTTCTCGCGCTCTCCCAAGGCACTGCGTTCCCATGACATCGCCCTCTCCCGACGGACAGCGACACGCTGTCCCTCCCTTTCGGATGGTCCGAAAACCAGGACCCCACAGGAAGCAGAAGGAGCCTTCCTAATTCAGGCATCGAGGGCCGTAAAGAGTCGTTGTTCGACGGCCGGCCAGGCGTAGGCGGATTGGACATAGGTTTTTCCGGCCTGCCCCAGCGATTTCCGTAACCCGGGTTGATCGAGCAGGAGCGTGAGTTCCTCCTCGAATTCCGGATAGGTGCGGAACCAGAGTCCTCCCCCGCTTTGCCGACACTGCCATTGCAGGACCGGACTCCGGGCATGGACCAGGGCCGGGGTTCCGGCAAGCCAGGATTCGAGCAGGACGATGCTGAGACTCTCGTTGATGGACGGATGACAGAAGACGGCGGCACCGGCCATGGCGGCATGTTTTTCGGATTCGGAAACAAAGCCGAGATCGAGAATATGAGGGTATAATTCCGGCGGGGCTTCGATGGGCCCGCTTCCGGTGAAGACCAGTTTGAGCGGACGTCCGGTTCGACGGCGAAAAGCCTCGACATAATCGCAGAGAAGCGGGGTTCCCTTGCCACCCTCGCGCCGACCGCTATAGAGGACATAGGGGTCGTGCAGGTTGTGCCGGCGGAGGAAATCCTGTGGGTCGGTTGTGAACGGATCAAGGCCCATGCCGACCACCGCACACTTGGTTTCGGGATAATCGTAGAGGCGGCGGGCGAGGTCGGCTTCGGGCGGGGTATTGAACAAACAACCGCGAACGGAGTTGAACAGGCGGCGCATCAGGGCCAGATAGGCGAAGGATTCGTCGTGCAGGCAGGGGATGAGGAAGGTTTTTTCGGGATGAATAAGCGCCGCATGGTAAACCAGGCCGAAGAGATAGGGGCCCATGATCAGGGCATCGAATTCCACGCCGTGTTTTTCGAGAAAGTCGCAAAGCGGCTGGCTGTTGACGCTGTTCCGGATCCAAAGATCCTCTGTTTCCGGCGAGACCGGCTGGCCGCGGGAAATGGCCGCCTGGGCTTGGAGAAAGGCTTCGACATCGCGATGCGGGTCGACGGGAAAGTATTCAACGGCAAGCGACCCGCACATTCGGCGACCGGCCGGAAGTTCGTTATCCCACGTAAAATGATTCCGGGCGCAGGTGGTGAGGAAGACGACTTCACGGCCATCCGCAGCGGCGCGTTCAGCCAGGCGACGGAGCAGGGTTTCCGCGCCACCGACGGTGCCTTCGGCAGCGAAGCGGGGCGAGACAAAGGCGATTTTTTGGGCGCGTTTCATTCGGGATGGTGGGGGTTTCCGGTGAGTCGGTCATGGGTTTCGCGAAATTTGGCGCGCAGGCGACGGACGATGTTCCAGAGGGACTTGGTGCGGGTAATGGGAATTCGGTGCAAACAACGGATCAGCGGATCCCAACGGGGCCAGCGGACGAGGTCACGGAAAATCTCGTGGATAAATATCACTTCCCGGCGGCTGATGGTGGGCTGGTCCAGTGCGGATTCGTGGGCGAAATAACTGGGGACGCGGGTTCCGGAGATCCAGCCTTTGGAACGGCAGAGTTCCCAGGATTGGGTGCCGGGATAGGGATAGAAGACCGAACAGAAAACCTGGTCGGGTTGAATGTCCTGATTCAGCGCCACGGTTTCGCGCAGGGTTTGCGGGGTTTCAAAGGGCAGGCCGACCATATTGAAGGCGTATCGGGTGATCCCGGCCTCGCGCAAAATCTTGAAAGCGGAAACGATGGCTTCGCGCGGAACTTTTTTGCGGAGAATTTCGGTGCGGATGGCATCATTCCCGCTTTCGACGCCCATCCGGACTTCATAACAACCCGCCTGCTTGAGGCGGGCGGCGAGGTCGGGAGTGATCGAATCGGCGGTGGCATTGCACCAGAAAGGGGTTTTGAAACGGGCGGAATAAGTATCGAGGAATTCGTGGGTCCAGCGCGGGTTGAGCGTGAAGGTGTCATCATGAAAGCCGAGAAAACCCACCTCGGGATAACGCTGGAGGACGGCCTCGATTTCGCCCATGAGGTGGGGGATGGATCGAAACCGGACATAGGGACCCTTGCCTCGATAGAGTTCAACCAGCGCATGGTTGGCGCAATAGGTGCATTGGAAGGGACACCCGCGACTGCCCATGAATTCGGCTTCAGGAAGCTGTTTGAGGAGGTTCGTGAAATCGAAAATTTCACGGTCGGGATACGGGAGTTGATCGAGGGGATCGATCAACGGTCGGAGTTCGTTGCGGAAGATCTTCCCGCCGGACTTGATCCACAGATTGGGAATGCCGGTGGGATCGCGGTTGGTCTGGAGCGCCTCACACAATTCCAGGAGCGGAAATTCGCCTTCGCCACGGCAAAGGGCAAAAACGCCCTCGGCCGCGATGGTCTCCTCGGGACACAGGGTGGGATGTATCCCGCCCAGGATGACGGGAAGATGGTGTTGGGTGGCGACGTGTCGGGCGATCTGGCATCCAAGTTCGAAAAAGTTACTGGTGAGCGACAAGGCCAGCAGCTGGGGCTGGGTGCGGGCGAGAGTGGCATCGATCAGGTCGGGGTTGAATCCTTGCACCACGAGGAGCTCGGCGGAGTGTCCGGCCTGTTTAAGGACGGCGGCCAGGGACCCGATGCCTTGCTGATAACGCAGAATTTGCAGGTTTGACGGCGGAACCGGATAGATGAACAGAACCTTCATGACGTAAAAAATACACTATTTTTGCACGGCGGCCACGACAAAATATGCTTCTGGTGTAATCAGTTTCTTCTGGTCGATGTTCGTGATTATTCACAATTTGGGGTTCATAGGTGGTCTCGTCGCTTTTTTTATCCTTCCTGTCACATTCGTCTTTGCGCCCTTTTATGTCGGCTTCTCGACAGGGAACTGGCTTCTCCTTGCGATTACCTACGGAGGAGGCATTCTGGGAGTCGTGTTTGTCACACTGTCGAAAGAATAAAGATGGAAACCTGCCAACCAAAAAATACACGGTAAAAATTCGCTGCCCGTGATTATCGTCATTTTGCGGTAGTGGGCGCGGAATAAAGACAGGGTTCAGATTGTTTGTTAATCGCTACGCCAAGCCGCCTCACTACGCAATGCGCCGACTGAACGATATTAAATTCTCGCAATTCGAAAGGGGTAATCCCTCGTATGCGTTTGCGGGTGATTAATGGAACTCAGTGGGTATGACTGAGTTCGGTCTTGGCGATCCCGACAATGGACCGCAAGACAGCATTCACCGAGCGTTCATCGGGGAAGTACCTGGCCACATCCGGGGAGAGGAGGATAAGGTTAGTTCCCTGCTGGAATCGTTTTGTGTATTTGCCACGCACCCCGCCCTTGAGCTTTGAGAAGTCGTATTCGGGACGCAGATCGCCTTCGCTGTCTCTGTTAATTATCTTCTTCATATAGAGATAAAGCGGTGTTCCGTGACAGAGTGATCTGGATCGATATACGTGATCGAAAAGGGATCGCCAAGAACCGACGCCGCTTCATGAAACGACACGCCATGCTTCTTCAGATTAGCGGTGGCCTTTTGTGGATCCCATTCGAAATTCATGAGCCAATAATATCAGGTTGTTTTAGTGTCGGCAATCCGCATTCATGACCCTGTCCGCATTCATGACCCGTGATCATCGTTATTCAACGATCGCGGGCCTGCTTCTAGGGTTGCAGTTTTCGCCGCAGTCATTATGATGCATTGACGAATCACAAAAACCGTGGGGAGAGATTAAGATGACGCCTCGTTTTCGATTGAATCAAACGCCCGCCGCCTTACGTAAAGGGCTTGCAGAGATCAAATCCGCCTATGCCGACCGCTTCGGATCATCCGCGGCCGATTGGCAGTTAAAGTTCCAGTTGGAGTCCGGACTGGGCGAGGGGGCGATCCGGTTGGTGGGTTCGGCGGATCGGACCGTGACCCTGCACTACGGTTCCGTTTCGGCCGCCTTTCGCGGGTTGGGCACGGTTTTGGCTTGCCCGGCGAATGAATTGGCCGGATTGAGCCAGACGGAGCAGGCGGGTTTTTCCATGCGCGGGCTGATGTTCGATTGCAGTCGGAATGCGGTGCTCCGACCCGATGCGTTGAAGGATATTTTGCGACGGGTGAGCCTGATGGGCATCAACCTGGTGATGCTATACACAGAGGACACCTACCAGGTTCCGGGCGAACCCTTTTTTGGATATTTACGGGGCGCCTACACCCCGGCGGAGTTGAAAGATCTCGATGGTTATGCCGCGGCGCTGGGAATTGAAATGATTCCCTGTATCCAGGCCCTGGCCCATCTCGAGCAGATGTTGCAATGGGATCCCTATTTTTCCTACCGGGATACACCCAATATCCTGCTGGCCGAGGATCCCAAGGTTTACGAGTTCATTCGCAAGTTGATCCAGACCGCCAGTGCACCGTTCCGGTCGAAGCGGATTCACCTGGGCATGGACGAGGCGCACGGCTTGGGCACGGGTCAATACCGGAAATTGCATGGTGAGAAGAACCCCTTTGACATCATCAATACCCACCTGGGCCGGGTTCGTGACATCTGCGGGGAACTCGGACTGAAGCCGATGATCTGGAGCGACATGTATTTTCGGCTGGGATCGGAAACGCATGATTACTATGACCTGAACTGGAAAATCCCGGAAAAGGCGCTGAACGAGATTCCCCGCGATGTGCAGTTGGTGTATTGGGATTATTACCATGCCGACGCCGACTTTTATCGCAAGATGATTGCCAATCACCGCAAGCTGGGATCGGAACCCATTTTTGCGGGAGGGATTTGGACCTGGAGCCACAAGTGGTGCGCCCTGCCGTATTCTTTCACCGTGCTTCAGGCGGCGATGGAGGCTTGTCAGGCAGAGGGCGTTAAGGAAGCTTTCATGACGATGTGGGGTGACGACGGCGCGGAAGTGGATTTCCTGAGCGCCCTACCGGGAATTCAGCTCTTTTGCGAACAGGCCTTTACCGGAAAGGCGGACTTTGCGGAGGCGGCCCGTCGGTTCGAGGCGGTCAGCCAGGGCAGTCCGTTCCAAGATTGGGTTCGGGCATCGGATATTGACATGGTTCCTCAAATTCGTGAGCCCGAGAAAAGCTACGCCAATACCTCCTGCGCCCTGCTCTGGCAGGATCCGGCGCTCGCCATCATGGATCCCCACGCCTGGCGGCCCAGCCTCAAGAAACATTATACCGATCTGGCCGCCGATCTGGCGCGGGCCGTCCGCAAGGGTCCCTTGGCCGGCCGGTTGGAATATCCGTTGCTGGTCGCCCGGGCGATTGCCGCGCGCGTCGATCTCCGCCGCGATTTGTGCGCGGCGTTAAAGCGCAAAGACAAGGCCCGCATCCGTCGGTTGGTGGGAGAAGTTCGGGCCGCCCGCCGGGCAATTCAAGCGCTCTGGCGGAGGCATCGTGCGATGTGGATGGCGACCTATAAGCCGTTCGGCTGGGAAACCATCGAACATCGGTACGGCGGATTGCTGACGCGGTTCGATACGCTGATAGACCGGCTGAACGATTATCTCGCCGGCCGGATCGATAGCGTGCCGGAATTGACGGCCGAATTGCACGACCCGTGGGAAGCGATCAAGCCGGAATTTTTCTGTGTCCATCACGGGCGGATGAAAACCCCCAGTTGCATCAAATAAGGAACCCATGTTGACCCTAAAAGACAGTCAGTCCCTGGCTGAACGGTTTCGGCGGGACGGGGAATACCGATCACCTCCGGACACCGCCCGGCATTGGCGGGGTTTGGCGGGGGTAAGGTATTATACCCGACTGATGGGCATCTATCTGTCCAGCGCCCGGATTGCCCGCCAGGGAAAATATACCCTGGAGCAATATACGCTCGCCTCGCATCGGATTTTGCGACTGGTGGAATCGTTGGGCGCGGAAGTTGACGTGCAGGGGCTTGCGCATCTGGCGGGCGCCGGTCCGGCGGTCATCATCAGCAATCACATGAGTTCCCTTGAAACCGGGTTATTGCCTGGTTTGATCCTGCCGTTCCGGGATGTGGGCTTTGTGATCAAGACCAGTCTGTTGAATTATCCCATCTTTGGGCAGATCATGCGCTCGGTCAAGAGCGTGGCGGTTACCCGTGATAATCCCCGCGACGATCTCCGGCAGGTATTGGAGCAGGGAACGCGGTTACTAGAACAGGGGGTTAGCATCGGGTTGTTTCCGCAAGCCACCCGTTCCGTGGAATTCGATCGCGCGGGGTTCAATTCGTTGGGGGTCAAGCTGGCTGTTCGTGCCGGGGTGCCCGTTATCCCTCTGGCTTTGAAAACCAATTTTCAGGAGAATGGAAAAAAGTTTAAGGATTTCGGGCGGATCGACCCCCGCGAAACCGTGCGGTTCCATTTTGGAACGCCTTTGGCGGTGAGCGGGAACGGGCGGGCGGCACAGGAACAAGTGGTGGCCCACATCGTCGACCATTTGAACGAATGGCACATCCCGATCAAATCAGGAGAGGTCAAAACATGATTCCCGATCTTCAGTCCAGTATCATCTGTGACGATGTGCGCCAGGAACGCAATGGAAAATTCCTATTGATCGGCGTGTTCGATCTGATCGCTTCCCCGACGTTTCCCATGATGTTCCAGCGCTTGTGCATCGTCAACCGTTGGTGTTGCGGGTCGGGAAAATTCATCGAACTGACCCGGGTGGTGGGCTCGGACGGTGCCAAACTGGGGGAAGGCAAGCCCATTCCCGTGGTCTTGTCCTCCCCGGAGAACTTTGCGACCAACATCCAGGTTTTTATGAATGTGCAGATACCCTCAGAGGGTCTCTATTGGGTGGAGATCCTGTTGGATAATGAGCTTAAACTCCGGTATCCCCTGCGGGCGAACCGGATTCCCGCGCCGCCTTCCACGCCGGGCGTCGAGCCCATGGCGACACCGGGCAATAACTGAGTTTGGGTTATGAGCAATACTTGGATTGAATTAGACGTTTCCATTTTTTGCGATAATTTACGCCGGATCCGGGCGGTGGCGAATCCCTCGGCGGAGTTGATTCTGGTGATCAAGGCCCGGGCCTATGGGCATGGTTTGCCGTTGATTGCCCGGTCCGCCTGGAGCTGCGGCGTGCGGTGTTTCATCGTTTCCCATCTGGAGGAAGCCCGGGAATTACGGCAAGTTCTGCCGGGTGCCCGCATTTTGTTGTTGGGAGCGGTGACGCCGGAAATGATTCCGTTCCTGATCGGCCGGGAGATCACTCCGGTCCTGATCGCACCCGAGCAGGGGCGGACGATGGCCCAGACCCTGGGCCGGTCCGGCCAGAAAATGAGGTGTCATGTCAAGGTGGATACCGGGATGGGGCGGTTCGGATTCGATTGGCCCACCGCCGCGCAGGAGATCCTGGACCTGCATCGGAGGGGAGGGGTCGTGATCGAGGGAATCTGCACCCATTTCGCCTCGGCGGGGCGCAAAGGGGACGATTTTGCGGAGGAGCAGGCTCGTCGATTTGTGACGGTCATCGAGGCCTGCCGCGCCGGGGGCCTTCAGATCCCCTTTCGTCATGTCGCCAATAGCGCGGCGTTTAATAGTCGGCCCGATTGGGATTTCGAAGGGATCCGGTGCGGGATCCTGGCCTACGGCTATGGCGGCCGACCGGATAGCCGTGCGCAGACCCGGCCGTTTTTGCAATGGAAAACAACCGTGGTCCAGGTCCGATCTGTTCCCGCCCAATATCCGGTGGGGTATTTGAGCACCCACCGTACGGAGCGCCCGACGATTCTGGCCACGTTGAATGTCGGATATGCGGACGGATTTTCGCGTTTGTTGAGCAATGGGGGCCGGGTCTTGATCGGGGGCCGACGGGTTCCGGTGGTGGGTCGGGTGAGCATGAATTTTACCACCGTCGATGTGGGGTCGGACGCTGCCGTCCGATCCGGAGACGAAGTGGTTTTATTGGGACGGCAGGGAGACGATGCGATCGGGGCGGACGAATTGGCGCGGTGGTGCAAAACCATCCCGTATGAAATTTTGACCAGCATTCGGAGCGTGGTCCGGTCGGCAGAGGATACGCGCCGACAAACGGTATTTGAATTATAAGGCACTACGAACGTCTCTTCTGTGGGGGCGGACGATGGCCGCCCTTGGGGAATCTCATGCAGAGGCGCTGAGCTCGCCAAGGGAAGGCCCCGCGATGAGCGTTCCCGAAACGGGACCGGGTATCGCGCGGCCGATTCCCGCTTTATGCCGACGTAAACCCCACCAGGTTCTATTTCCGGAATCCTTCAGTTGGAGCCGGCGTGCCTTCACGCCGCCTCTCCGCGAGGGCGGGAGACCGCCGTCTCCACCTTGCCATTCCGGATAATGTGGGAGCCGGACTCCGCTCCGGCGATTCTCTCCGTTCCCCATCCCCTTGGAGGTGGGCCCCGCCATTCCCAGCCCCATCTGCCCCCGACAGACAACCTATCCCCAGTGTCTCAATAAAAATAAGTTGAAACGAACGCGCGGTTTTGCGTGTATATCAGTAGTTGAGGAGCCCGGATCGGAGAATCCAGGGTTCAGG
>CAZCDO010000060.1:0-19080 GCA_964497135.1 uncultured Verrucomicrobiota bacterium | reverse complement strand
CGTGATAGAAGCGCGAACGGTCGCTCCAGAGTTCAGTATTGATCAGGTCCCCGGTTTCTTGGGCGCGCCGGGTCCATTTTTCAGCATCGGTGGTGCGTCCGAGGACGGTGAGCATACGGGCGAGGCAGTTGAAGGAGAGGACCATCTGGCAGGAGAGGTCGATCCAGTCGAAGAACTGGCCGGCTTCATCCATGCGGGGGGCACGGGGGGAGTCGTCCATGCCGGAGGATCCGGCATCGCGGAAGTAGTAGAGTTGGAAGTTATTGACGGACTCGCCGCGCCCTTCCTGGGTCCCATCGACGGCTGAGCGGCGACGGTGAGGTTCGGTTCGGCGATGGGCATCGATCCACCCCATTAATTTTTCGACATGGGGAATGATCCGCTCGAAGCGGGAGGCATCGCCGGTGGATCGATAATATTCCCATTCGGCCCAGGCAAAGAGCGGCGGATTGATGCGATTCGGCCAGACTTCCCGGTTGGCGTCGAGGCAATAGGTCATGGAAATGTAGCCATCGGGGGTTTGAAGCTCGTAGAAGTTATCGAGGCTTTGAACGCCGGGAAACTGATCAGGGGCATACCGGCAATACAGCGACATAAAACAGGTGTCCCAGACCCATTGGTAATTCCGGGTCGGATCCCAGGCGGCATCCATATAAGCGCGCCCATTCCGGGTGCGGATATGGCTGGAGGCCAAACGCCAGGCGAAGTCGTAGATTTCGATCCAACCGGGGTGGTCGGCGGCGAAGGGTTGGGGGAGACGGTTGAAATCGATATCGGACATAACGGGTTCTCCTATCAGCCTTCGGGCTTAGCCCCGCAGCGGAGCAAAACCCGAAACCTGATACTCATTGTTTTTGTTCAGACTAAACAGGCCGCGTCTCATGCTGGGATGCAGTCCAAGACCGGCAGGATGTGAGTCTGGCATGAAACGGCAGACCTGTCAGCAGGGAAAAACGCGCGGGGTGATGGGCCGGATTGGAGAGGCGCTCATAGAGCGCGGCTACAACCCGAACAGATGTAGCACCGCTCTGTGCGCAGACCCGTACGACGGGTTGGGTGGGAGACTGCTATCGATTTCCCCAACCCGATTCGGTCGCAGCAAACCATAGGGTAGGGCGAGTTCTCCGAGCGAGCCGTCCCCTCTCCAAAATAGGCACCCCGGAGGTGTCGCCCTACCTAATCCATTCCCTGTCAACTCTGGGTTAAAATGTCAATTTGACCGCAGCCTTGCCGCGGAACGGTTTAATCGTGACGGTTTCGGTGGCGGGGTCATACGTGCCGCCCTCCGCGCGGAGCGCTTTGCATCCATCGGGATGGGGCAGACGAATGACGACGGAAGCCGGAAGACGTTTTTTATCGACCAGCGTTATGTCCGCTTCGATCGCTCCCTCTGCCAGATGGGATTCAACCTTGAGAGTGAGCGGCCCGAAATAGCTGGCCACCCGGTTGAGTTCGATGGTTTTGCCGTCTTCCATCCATGGGCGGGGAATGCCGGCCAGGAGTTTCAGCGTCGATCCCTGTTCCAGCCAGAGCATCCAGCGCGTCTGCATCAGGAACCAGCCTTCTTCGTGGGTCTTGTGCTGGCTGGCCTGGCAATAATGCTCCCAGAAGGTGTAGGTTTGGCGGTCCTGCAATGCGGTGAGTTGGTTGTAATAGATCTTGAGGAAGGCCTTGACCTCGCCTCGAATCAGATGCGTGTAGTCGTGGCGTACATAGTAGGGCTGGGTCAGAGCCGCATTGCGCACGGTGAACAGTTGCTGATGACTTTTCAGCAGAATATCCGTACCGATTTCATGGGCGGTGAGCACTTCGCCCATGACCAGGTACAGAGCGCCGATCACGGAGTCGCGCGCGCCGAAGGCCGCGTGCGTAAACCATTTGCCGCCTTCGGCGTACAAAGAGAGCGGGCCGGGATATTCCGCCCAGGAGGGCACCGTCGGAATCCAGGTGCCGTCCCCGAGCGGAATGACCGGGGACCGGGCGATGGATTCATAGAAGGCCGTGCGGATGTCCTCGCGGTATTCGCGGGCCTCGCGTTCCAGTCTCCGTGACTGAGTGGGGTCAACCTCCTTCAGCATTTCACCAACCCGTTGCAGTCCGACATAGGAGAGCGCATTGAGCATGAAGGAACGGAAGAAATCCTCGGGATCGGCGACCTTGCCGTCGATCAGGCCATATCCCTTGCCGCGCAACGCGGGCTTTTTGTTGCGGTCGCGCCAGGCCAGCAGATAGTCGCAGGATTTAAGCAGTTTGGGTTTGATCCGACGCACCCATTTTGTATCCCGGGAATGGCGGAAATGTTCACCCATGGTCCAAAGGGCGGGTCCGGTTTCGAGTTGATACCCGCCGAAATTCTGGATGAATCCATCTTTGCGTTGGCGGGCGAGGAAGAATTCGAGACTGCGTTCCGCGAGTTTGTGCCAGCCCATGGCGTCGAAAAACTGGATGATGGGCGAGCTTTCCGAGCCGATCGGAGCGTACCAGCCGATGGTGGCGAGGACGGGTCCGGCGGGTTCACGGCCCAGGGCCGCGATATCGCAATGAAGAAGGCCGGCCTTGATGCGTTCATCAATGGCGGCTTCCGGAACGCTGATCGCGGCACCCGAATTCAGTTTCGACCGCCAGAATTTCCGGCATTCATCCAGCTTCGCGTCGAAATCGGTGGCGGCCAATTTGAGAGCCCTTTTCTGGGGAAGCGGTTGGTGCGGGATGAAGATTTCCAGGGTGGCACTGGCGCCGGGTTGGATCAGGACGGCCAGCTCTTCCGCCGGGGCGGGTTTTCCATCCAGCCGGGAAATGGCATAGACCCGCCCGGTGGGAAAATGGCTCAATCCCCGCTTGGCGTCATAGGCGATATTCGTGACCGGCAACCAATGGCCGACGCTCTGGCAATAGGCGGTTTTGAACCAGGCATAATGCGGCACCGGGCCTGAATTGACGGCTTTAATTCGGATGCACAGGACGGTTTCCTCTTCGCGATGAAGGGTCTCTTGGTCGATCAAATCCTTGATTTTTTCGCGGTCTTCGGCGCTTAACATGTTCCCGCCGGTGTTCGGGTAACAGGCTTCCCATTCGGATCCGCGAAGGGTTTCCAGGGAGAGCGGCGATTTTTCGAGGGTGGCGAAGGCCGTAACCTGGTAGGCCATCGTGTCTTCCCGCTGGATGGACCGTACGATAGGCAAACATCCGTCATCGAGATGGCTGGTAATATTGTGCCGGCACGCGTCGCCCTTCCCGATGGCAAAATTCAACATATAGGGTTTGTTGTCGATTTCGGGCAGGGGGGGAAGAACCGAATGGAAACGAGGTTGGATATAACCCCAGTAGCCATTGGTCGCATGGCGTCCGAATTCAAAAAACCGCAAGTCACGGCTGAGACCCAGCCAGGTGGGGCAGGTTTGGACGCGATTGCCGTTGGCGGCGTTGGCGAAAGTTTCTTCCGGTTCCTGGTCGATCTGGTTTTGAATCGTTCGGGCGCCCGTGGCGCGGAGGGCGGCGTCGATTTCCGCATACGAACGACCATCGTCTGCCGCCAGGACCGCCACACCATACACTTCGATTAAAATGGGATGGGTCGTATGGACGTCCCGGGCAAAGAAGGTGAACGAGCGTTTGCCATTATGCAGCGTAATCCGGGTTTGATGGGGACCCGCGTCCAGCTTGGCGTCGGTCACGGTGAACCGGAGTCGGCAGGCCCCCCGTCCGCTGAACGAAAAAGTGTCCTTTTTACAGGTCCCCTTTCCGGAAACCACCCGGCTGCCGCCGAATTCACCGTTGATGACTTCGATACGACCCCGGGGCTGATCATTTTGCCATTCGATTGCCAGCTGAATTGTGCGCATAGGAAGCTCCTCTGTTTGAATCCATTCTCACCGGATTGATTCGACAAGGCCATTGATAAGTTTGCAAAAAAATTGTATAAACATGCAAACCTCAAGAGATGCATACTCCATGGAAGTAAAGGAATTCGGGAATGTCAAGTATTGGCCGGATAAACGGCATGTAAATCCGTGCGTGGTCGGACTATCCTGGTATCGCCGGTCGCGCAGCGGCAAGAGCGCCCGCCTGCAGCATCCATATTGGGTTTTGGATTATTCGCCGGATGCGTCGACCCGGATCCGGGTCGGATCCGATCGTGCGCCCTGGCTGCAACGCGGGGCTCAGGTGGCGCATTTATATCCACCCCGAACCCCGTACTGGGAATGGGAACTCAATCCGGGCGCCATCCAGGGCGGCTATGTCATTTTCAATGCCGGCAAGGATATTTTTCTGCGTCAGTTGATCAATCCGGGCGAGTGTCATATCCCGATTGCCGATCCGGAAGGATTGATCGGTCTGCGACTCAAGGAGGGCGCCCAGGCGGTCGCGCGAATGCCGGTCGGTGAAATGTCCTTTTGGAGAGCCCAGGAGACGCTGTGTGAGCTGTTGGCTTTATTATCCGGTGCCCGGCGGGAAACGGATGGGCTGTGGTCGGTTCGCGCGATGGCGGGCGAGGCGCCCAAGGGTTTGGCGGCGCAGGTCGAGACGTTTTTGAGGCCCCGGTTGGCGGAGTCGGTCGTTTTGGATGATATCGCCCGGGCTTTGCATTTGAGCCGATCGAGCTTGTCGCACCGATATAAGGCCGTGACGGGGATGAGTCCGATGCAAACCCTGGCGCAACTTCGGATTGAGCAATCCCAAAGCCTGTTGATGCGGGGATATAAGTTGGATGATATTGCCGAGCAGTGCGGATTTTATGATGCGGCCCATTTTTCGCGGGCCTTTCAAGCCAAAACAGGGCAAACCCCACGGCGATTTGCCCGGACGCTGGGGGGCTGATCGGGAGGGTTGAATGTTGTGCGGAGAATCGCCGAGGATGAACCGGTGAAACGTCGAAAGGAAAATGTGGTTGCCATGAAATACCCGGATCGATTTAGGTTCTTATACCTCCTGACCCTTGTCCTTCTGGTCGTAGGCATCAACCGTGCCCCGGCGGGAAGTTGTTATGTCGCATTGAGCGGAGATAACTCGGCCGGCACAAACTGGACCACGGCCTTCACAAGTCTCCAGCGGGCCCTTACGGTCGCCGGGACCGGGGCCGAGATCCGCGTCAAGGCCGATCCGTTCAGAATCGGAGTTCCGATCGACCTGTCGGGCCAACTGAACGTGCGGATTCGCGGCGGATACGCCGGCACGATCAGGGAACCGGATCGACTGGCGGCCCGGCTCAGCCGCTTCATGCCGCAGACGGGTTGTTCCATCCGGTTGTTTTACGGGAATGCCACGACGGTGACTCTGGAGCGGATCGGGATCGAGGGGGGCCATCTGACGAATGAGCTTGTGAATGCCGGCGCGGGGCTGTATTTCACGGGGGGCAGCGACGTGACCCTGCGGAATTGCAGCTTGACCCATAATCGATGCGAAGTGTCGGGACCGCAGGCGGGTGGCGCTCTGTATATGACCGGCGGGGTTCTCGTCGTCGAGAACTGCCGGTTTGAGAGCAACGCGCTCAATAAGGTCAACTGGAATACGCAATCGCTGGGGGGTGGCGCGGGGGTGGTGGATGCGGTCAGCGTTTGGAGCCAGGTGGTTTTCACCGCGAACTCGGTCTGGACCCGGCATTGTGAAACGTACGGGGGGGCGCTGTGGCTGTCGGGGGGCCAGGCCGGACTGGTGGACTGCGTGTTCACCGACAATTATACGACCAGCGAGGGCAACCTCGATAATCCCGGCCCCGCGCGCGGGGGCGCGCTCCATGCGGATGCGGTGACTCCCCTGACGATCGACGATACGCTGTTTGTGGCGAACCGGCTGGTTACGCCCGCGGATACGGGCGCCCGGGAAGGGGGCGCCCTGTATCTGGGCGGGTCCGCGGGCAACGCCATTTTACGACGGTGTGTATTCATCGGCAACGGGGACGGGGGGGAGGAAAAGGGCGATCTTTTCATCGCGGCGGGCTCCCTGGCTTTAACCAATATCCTGATCGCCAACAGTGCGGGCGGATCGGGCCTTTTCAATCAAGGGGGTTCGATTCAGGCGATGCATTGTACTTTCGCTAACAACCGGCTGTACGGTATCTACAGCGCGGCTTTCAGTCCCGTGGTTTCGAATGGCATCGGGGGGATCAGCGATGGCAGTCAAACCGGGGTGCGCAATTCCATTGTCTGGGGTAACGGGGCCGGCGGGGTCATGGGGCCTGTGACCGTATCGTACACCCTTTTGCAGGAACCGTTGGCGGGTGTGGGCAACCTCGTGACGGATCCGATCTTTGGAGAGACGACCTTCTTTCATCTGCTGTCCCGGGCCGGCCATTATGAGGGCGGCTATTTCAGCGGGGGCAGTTGGCGGGACTCGCTGCGGAATAGTCCCTGCATTGATGCCGGCGATCCGGCAAGTCCCTGGCTCCTGGAGCCCGAACCCAATGGGTCACGGGTCAATCTGGGAGCATACGGAAATACTCCGGGTGCCTCGATGAGCGTTGAGGGAAAGGTTAAAATAGCCATTGATTGATCGGATTTATTAATATTTAAAATCATAAGGAAAACACTCATGCAAAAACTCAACCTGTTTGCGGTGCCTCCCGCCGATGTGCACACCCGCTACCAGAATTTTGAGAACCCCAAGAGTCTGAAAGGCGGAGGAGGCCAGGAAAACGAGGGGCGAAAAGGGCGTGCCTTCGACGACCTCAAGGCCGGCGAGACCAAGACGCTTTTTCAAGCGGAAGGAAGTGGAATCATCACCCACATCTGGATCACGGTGAATAGCCCGGCCGGCGGGGTGCTGAACCCCACGATCTTGCGCGGGGTGCGTCTTGACGCCTTCTGGGATGGGGCGGCTACCCCCGCCATCGCGGCGCCGCTCGGGGATTTCTTCGGGATCGGACTTGGACGTTCCAATATTCCCTTTGAGTGCGAACTATTCTCGTCTCCGGGCGCAAAGGCTTTCAATTGCTATGTGCCGATGCCCTTTTTGCGGTCGGCGCGGCTGACCTTGACGAACGAGAGTGAGATCGACATCACCCATGTTTTCTACACCATCACCTATCAGCAGCAACCGCTGGATCCGAACGACACGCTCTATTTTCATGCGACCTGGCGGCGGGAGCCGGCGACGGTGACCGGCCGCGATTTCGTGATTTTGCCGCCGGTCAGCGGTCGGGGTCGTTACCTGGGCGCCAACCTGAGCGTGATCCCGAGCCCGCGCTACGGCAAGGTCCAGTGGGGCGAAACATGGGGTATTCCCTGGTGGGGCGAGGGTGAGGTGAAGATCTATCTCGACGGCGATCGCGAGCACGCCACCCTGGTCGGCACCGGGGTGGAGGACTATCCGGGGACGGCCTGGGGCATGGGCACTTTTCAGCATCGCTATCAGGGCATCCTGGTCAGCGAGGATGCGGGTTATTCCTTCTATCGCCACCATCTTCCGGACGCCATCTATTTCCATAAAGACGTGAAGGTTACGATGCAACAGATCGGCGGCGCGTTGAAGAAGCAATTGGTGGAGATGGAAAAGCTAGTGGGTCCCATTCGCATTGTCAGCGTCAATACCAGCAAGCCGCCGCGATTCATCCAGGCGTTGACGCAGGGGCTCGAACTCAACAGCCCCGAAATCCAGCCGGATGACTGGTGCAATTTTGAGCGGGACGGCGATGACTGGGCGGCGTGCGCCTATTTTTACCTCGACCGTTCTGAAAATGGCTTGCCCCCGCTCCAGTCGCTGTCGATCCGCATGGGCCAGGTTTTGGCGGGCGAAGGAGCCCGCCGGCAGGATGGATGAGCGCTAATTATTTAAACTGGCTGGCAAAATCCTGGAATTGCGCTTTTAGCCGGTTGACTTCATCGGTGAGCGTTCGCACTTCGGCTTCGAGGCGGAGGATGCGTTCGTTTTCGGCTTGGATCGTGAGGCGGGCGGGTTCAGGCGGGGGCTGGGTTTCTTCGACGGCGACGGGGCCACAGAGCAGATGGGCAAAGCGTTCTTCGCGGCGGCCGGGTTGACGCGGTAGGCGGACGATCAATGGACCCGGCTCGTACGCGAGCAGGTTCTCCAACAGCAGTTGCACTTGGGCGGCATCATCAAAAGGCACCAGCCGGGCGGCATGGGCACGGAGTTCGGCGGCAGTTTGGGGGCCGCGCAAGATCAACTCGCTGAGGAGTGCCAGGGCCGGCAGGGGTAGGAGATATACTTCGGGGAAGCTGTGCCGATATTTGGGGACCCGGCTTCCAGCCAGACTAACGGTCCAGGCCAATTTTTTGTCGCGAAGTCCGTCCAATGCGGCCACCACCTCGATTTCATGGACTTGCAGGACCGGGTCGCGATTGGATTTTTGGTTACATGCCGCCGTTAGCGCGACCAGGGTCATCGGATAATATTCGGGAGTGGCGACCGATTTCTCGAAGAGGCAGGCAAGAATGCGCGCTTCGAGCGGGGTGAGACTGGCTTGGGGCGGTGGATTGGATTCGGACATGCGCGGGAACCTTTCAGGATAACGAAACACCATTTCAACATTTTTATTTTAACGCCTTTCGCGGGACGATACACGCAAAATGTGGTTTTTGGGGATAGCTATTAGAGAATTAGGTTATGTAGATTCTTCCCTCCCCCGGCGAGGGGGAGGGTAGGGTGAGGGGCTCTTTGAAAAACCGGGCTTCGTTACGGCTCACCACAGGTTCGCCCTCCAGTGAATGAAACAGAGTGATTTCGGGCATTTTCTCGATGACGGTGGGGGACTGGGGATCGCGATATCGAATAAGGGAGGGACAGCGTGTCGCTGTCCGTCGGGCGGAGGATCGTTAACCCAAAGGTCGCGATTCAAGTCGGATGTTCATCCCCGAGGTGCGGGATTCAGTTGCCAGAAACGGAACCGGCTGATTTCATGGAAGGAGATGCTGCTCCGAGCTGTTTCAAGGCGTCATCCGCCTTACCCCTCGCCGATTTTAACGATAGCCTAATTCAGCCGAGAGACCAAAATAGCGTTTTAGCGCTTCTCCGGGGACATTGAACGGGATGTGATTGCCGATGCACATCATGTAGCCGCCGGACATTTTGGCGGTTTCGACCATGGATAAAACCATGGCCTTGATTTCAGCGGGATTATTGCGCATGAGGATGCGGTTGTCGCCTTCGCCGGCGATAAAACAGTTGTGATATTTGCGGGCGAGTTTTTTGTAATCGGTGAACGGTTCGCTGATGATGCCGCGAGCACCGCAGGCCATGACATCATCGGCAAAAGCGTCCATGTTCCCGTCGGCCATAAAGAGCACCTCTTTCCCGGCCTTTTTGAGGATATCCCAATATTCCTCGTAACGGGGAAAGACGTATTTATGCATCCAGGCGGGACTGCAGACGGGGCCGTTGGAGAGGACGATATCGTCATGGCAGGTGACGAAATTGATGGGGAGTCGGGCGAAGGTCCGGAAGACCCGGCGATTGATTTCGGCGAACTCGTCCATGATGCGTTCGAATTCCGGCTCGAGACAGATGTTTAAAAAATTCTCGTATCCGAAGACCAACATCGGCCACATGAACGTGGTGTTGTAGAAGCTGGTGCCGACCGCGCTTCCGACGGGGGCGTGGTCGCCCCACTCGGCGGGATAATGGGCGCGGTAGTGTTTGAAGAGCGTGTCTTCGGAGTGATAATCGAGATCCTCCACGACCTTCCAGCCGCGGAAATCGGCCTGTTTCAAGGGGCTGAACTGGAGCATGTCGTCGAAACTCTTGAACCGGTGGCCGGCCTCTTCCTGTTGCCAGTAGTCGCGGTACGTGTGGCCCCAGCGCCCTTTGCCCAAGTTTTTCTGGTCGCCCAAACGGGGGATCGGGTCGTCGGTGGCGGGAGCCCCAAAGCCAATAAACGGATAGAGTTCGTCGAGTTTCAACATGCATTGACGGGGATGTTCGTAGAAATCGATCCCGCTGAGATAGGTGGCGGCATCGGGATTAGACCAATGTTCCCAGTGGACGATACGTTTGGGTCCATGCCCCATGTAGGTGTCATAACGAACATCGCTCATTGAAGGTCCCTTCTATGGTTTGGCGTAAGGGCTTAAAAATAGCCGGAAGGAGGGGAAAAGACAAGCGGGTTCCGATCTGACCGGAGGGCGAACCGGCGGTGAGCCGAGAGGGGAAAATGGACAGGATCGTTGCGAAGTGCTAATTATTTCAGCACTGAAGTCCTGCGTCAACCCGCCGGGCAGAAACGGAAATCCACAATGAGTGTTCATCTTTCAGCGGATCATTTGAAATGGGCGGAGCGATGCGTGGCGAAGGCGCGGGCCAATGGAGGCTTGGCCCCGTTGGATGTGGAACGATTCTGGGCTGACCAGGAGAAGGCGATGGCGGATCCCTGGGCGCCGGATTGTCCCCAGGTTCCGCTGGGGGTCTTGATGTCGCATGAATGCGTTTTCGCGGAATTAGGGATTCCGGAGGATTGGTATCGCCTGACTCATGATTCCGATTACCGGATCGAGCTGGCGAAGCAATACAACGCGATTTCCGAACGGATCGTGGGTCGGCGGCTGTTGTCGGAAACGACGTCCGATCCCCGGGTGTCGTGGTCCGGAATCAAGGGGCTGAACGATATTTTTGAGGCCCGCAATGTCTGGCAAAACGAATCCTATTGGCTGGAATCAGCGGCGGGGACGGAGGATGAACTGCGGGCCTTGCTGGACCGGGTGGAGGGTCGGCTGGCAAACCTCCGCGAATTTCTCCTGCCCCCGGACTGGGCGGAGATGAAAGCGCGGATCACGGCGTTGGGCGGGACGGTTCCGCTGTATCGGGGGCAACGGGGGCCGGTGACCTTCGCCATGTCGGTTTACGGTGCGGAAAATCTGATCTGGCTGTTGGTGGATCATCCGGAGTTGGGGGGCCGATTCCGCGATTTGATTTTAAAGGCGATGCTGGAGCGGGCGCGGATTCTCGATGAGGAGGCCGGGTTCACGCCGGCAACCGCGCCCGGCGGTTTTTATTGGTGTGACGATAACTGCGCCCTATTGAACGCCGAACTCTACGAATTTTTCGGCTATCCCATTTTAAAGGGTATTTTCGAGCGCTACAGTCCCCGTCCCGGCGACTGTCGCGGCCAGCATTCGGATTCGGCGATGGGGCACCTTTTGCCGCTGTTGGGCCGGTTGGGATTGACGACGGTCAATTTCGGGCCGACCCTGCGGGTGGATGAAATTCGCGCCCATTTGCCGAAGGCTGTGATAAACGGACAACTGGCGCCGTTCGTGTTCAGCCGGAACGAGGAAGTCAATCTGGTGTCGGAATTCCTCCGGGATTTCGAACAGGCTCGTGAAAAAAGGGGATTGGTGTTTGCCACGGCGGGGAGCATCAATAACGGATCGCGGCTCACCGGGATGCGGCTGATCATGTCCGCCATCCAGGAGATGGGGCGGGATGTGTGAAGGGGCTCATGCAGCAGCGTTTTCCGTCCCCGGAGGGGGTTGAGGCATGAGCTATGATCCGGCCGTGCATCATCCTCCTTCGCCAAGGCTTCGGAGGACAAGTCGCAGGAGCATCCGGCTGAAAGGGCATGATTATGCCGGGGGCGGGGTCTATTTTGTGACGATCTGCGCGCATCGGGAGGCGGGCAATATTTTTGCGCCGCCGGATGTTCGCGAGATGGTGGCAAGGGAGTGGAAAAATGCGGCGAGGGCAGGCCCTGTATCCGCCCAAAATGAAGAGGGCACCCACAAGGGATGTCCGTACGTGGTGATGCCCGATCATTTCCATGCAGTGGTGCGCATTTCCGTAGGGGCAGGTCTTGTGCCTGCCCGTTCTCTGGGCGATGTGATTGGCGCATTCAAATCCCGGGTGGTTCATGAATACATTGCGGGTGTACAGGCCGGGCTGTGGCCGCGATTTCCCGGAAAGATGTGGCATCGCAATTATTATGAAATGATTGTGCGTTCGGAGGAGGCGGAGCGAAAAATCGTTGAATATATTCACTTAAATCCGTGGAGGTGCGTGCAGGAATTGGGCGGCGGCTGGCATTCGCCGAAAGAGAAGGAGATGCTGGAATGGCTGCTGAAAGAGGGACGGCGGGTCATTGCCTGCCCGGCGTGGGGGATTGAGGATTCCGCCTTTGCGCCGGGCGTGCGAAACGCGCTCGAGGAAAACCGGATGCTGATTTTGGAAATGCGGGATATTTCCGGGAATCTGGCGGCGGCGGAGGCGCGCAACCGGTTTGTGATTGAGCACGCCGATGCGCTGTTCACTCCCCACGTTACACGCGGCGGAATGCTGGACCGGCTGTTGAAAGAACTATCGAAAGCAAGTTGATGATGACCGATTCGATGCACTGGCTACGAGTTATCCCGATGCAGCCGGGGTGACGTTCTGGTTTGCCCGCGATTTGCAGGAACCCCTTGGCGACGCACGCTGGGAGAACTTCCTCGCCGCCAACCAAAGGGCGACCTCTACCTGCCTTTTTTGGCAGCCAGCTTGGGCAGCGGATTTTGACGGTGGCAGGCTTCCAAAGCGGCGACCTGGCGGCGGACTTGGGCGAGCGTAACGACCGGCTGGGCCTTTTTCAGGATGACCTCGTGAACGTTATTGTAGAATGCGCCTGAAAGGGTTTGGAACAGGTCGGGGATTTCGCATTTCCAGGAGTCTTCGGTCCAGGAGAGGGTTTCATTACAGAAGGTCCGATTGTGGGACCAGCCCTTCATCAGTTTTTGTTTGGGGGCTTGGGCGGGATCGTAATAGCGCCATTTGAGCGCGGTGAAATTTCCGGCCATGCCGCCGCGAGTCCCATTGATTGAGAAGGTATCGCCCTGGGGGAAGGCGAGATAACTGCTGACGAGTACTTCGATGGTGGGGGCCTTGGGGCCGTGCAGGACGACCAGGGCGAAATCATCGGCGTCACCGAATGAGCCGGGGCCGGAGACGAGTTTGGCGTAAATTTGGGGAGACCGTTCGCCGAACAGCATGATCGCCATATCCATCGGGTGGGGGCCGGTATTGTTGAGGTTTCCGCCCCAGAGATCCTGGCGGGTTTGCCAGTCCCAACGCCGCCCGAAACCGCTATAGGAAAGGCGGGCGTGGATTAAATCGCCGAGGAGACCGGAGTCGAGCAATTCGCGGATTTTGATGAACGCCGGTTGAAAGCGGCTGTTTTGGAAGGGCATCAGGGATTTGCCGGATTTACGGGAGGCCGCGACTATTTTGTCGAAGTCGGCGACTTTCACCGCACAGGGTTTTTCGGAGACGGTGTGATAACCGGCGGTGAGCGCTTGGATGGAGCCGAGGGGATGAAGATTGCTGGGCAGGGCGTTGATGAAGAGATCGAATCCACCGGCCCGGATCATATCCAGATGAGTCTTGTAAACACGGCACCCGAATTCCTGCTGAGCCTGCTTGCGCCGTTCGGGAAGGAGATCGGCGACCGCGACGATTTGATACTGATGGGGCACGGTGCGCAACCAGCGCGCATGAATTTCGAATCCGCTGCGACCCTGACCCGCGATGCCGACCTTGATGATGTTTCCGTCCATAAGTGCTCCTAACTAGTGCGATATACGGGCTCCACTGAATAGAGGCGGATAGTAGGATATTCGGTTGGGTTTGTCACCCGAGGAAGGTGCAGATGTATTCGCACAACCCGGACTTCACTTCGATGTCGAATCCCGACTTGGCCGCCACTTCGAATTGCTGGCCGGCGGCATAGTGTTTCGCGGAAGATGTCCCGTCCACTTTGACCTCGCATTCGCCCGCGATAATCTCCATCCGTTCGGCCTGATCGGTTCCGAAATGGACCTTTGTGGGAAAAATGACCCCCACAGACTTGCGCGTGCCATCCGCCAGGAAAATCGTGTGACTCACCACTTTTCCGTCAAAGAAGACGTTTGCCTTGGTTACCACCGTCACTCCTTTGAACTCCATCGGTTTATCGCTCATCGTTGATCTCCTTTCGTTAGGGGCTATTACAGTAACAGCGCATTTGAAGTCAATCCCTGAAAAATCAGCGGAATGCATACTAACGGAATCGTTCCGGCTTAGGCGCAGGTTTTGGGGAGAGGAGGAGAAATGGAGAACTGCAACACCCCAAACGGATCCCCCTCACCCCATCCCTCCCCCGCGCCGGGTGGAGGGAGGAGCATGGAGGCGCACCCAAAATACGGAACGGTCCGTCTCCCATCGCACTGGGTTAGAGATGGGAAGTCAGAACTTCGAGGGCTTCCTCGATCCAGCCCGAATTCCAGTGATGGCTCAAGTGCGGGCGGGGCAGGAAGGTCTGTTCGACGTGTGCGGCGATCAAGGCGTGGGATAAGGCGGCCATTTCGTCGGGAAAATTCGCGCCTGAAATCAGGATGAGGCGGTGTCTGGGGGGGAGTGCTGCCTTGAAATCCGACACCCCCCGGATGGGGAGATCCGCCAGCCACGACTCTTGTGTGGGATAGAAAGGATCCGCACCCCACGGAGGCACTTCGGTCCGGGTGACCGGAGCGTCGAAGAGGATCGTGGCGTCCACGCGATCGGGGATTGAACGGGCAATGTTCCAGGCACCGAGACCGGACTTGCTGAATCCCACCAGGATAAAGGAATCGAGTTGCAAGGCATCGATTTGGCGGATCGCCTGATCCCGGACGGCCTGGTTGTACCAGACCATGTGGGGAAAGCGAAGGGGGTACAGGGTGACGTTCGGGTGGGTTTCGATCTGCTTTGGAATCGAACCATACGTGGTGTCATCCGGTTCGGTAGCGGGAAGGAAGATGAGATTCATAGGGTTCCCTAAGACTTTAAAGGCTGGCCTGTTTCCCTGCCGAGGCGTGCATCTCCCGGCGGTTCCGATTGCGGCGGAATTCGCCGGGCGGCATTTTGAACAGGCGGTGGAAGACGCGGGAAAGCGAGTATTCGTTGCCGAGTCCGGCGGCCGGAGCGATTTCCTTCAAGGGTAGATTGGTCGTCAAAATCAATTCCCGGGCAAAATCGGCCCGGATGAAACGGGTATCGGCCATCGGGGTCCGCCCGGTGAGCTTTCGGTATTCGCGAACGAAATGAAACCGGCTTAACCCCGCTTCGCAGGCTAATTCCGTGAGCGACAGGGGGCTGCGCAAATGGTGGCGGATATACTCCCGAACTCGTTGAACCCATCCCTCTTCGAGGGGTTGTCGGCTATGTTGGAAAAGGGCCAGAATAATTTGGACGTAGGCCTGCCGGACATCCTCTCCGCTCCGTTTGAAGGACTGTTGATCTTGGAAAAGCCAGCGAAGCATTTGGCGGATGCGTCCATCGGGGTCCTCGGCAGTGAGCAAATCGGTGGACCGCAGGCCGGGGCAGCGAAAGGAGAGGAAGTAGCTTTCCAAGGCGTCGAGATCAGACCACTCCTCATGGGTCACGCCGGGGGGATAGAGCAGGATGGTCCCTGGTCCAAAGGCCTGGGGCCGCCCGTTGATGACCACATGAATAATCCCTCGCACGGGCGCTATCAACTCGTGGAAGGGATGGGAATGCGCCTTCATTCTCCAAGCGGGATTCGGGAGAACATGCCCGACGTAATGGATCTGTCTGGTTTTCATTGATTAAGCAATAACGGTTAAAAGAAAGCAAAAAACGCTATTTACGTCAAGCTCCCAAAAGCGTAAATTATCGATCATTTACAGAAGATAACGGCCTTTCAAGGCCCATGGATGGGAATGAAAAAGTTTTAGCGAAACCGGCAATTTGCGATAAAAGGAGGTTGGTATGGCGAAAATTGCAATGATCGGCGCGGGCAGTCTGATTTTCTGCAAAACCTTGGTATCCGATATCCTGGCCACAGAGGCCCTGCAGGACAGTGAAATCTGTCTGATGAACCGCACCCGGCCCAAGCTGGACCGCATGGTTAAATTTGTCAAACGGATGATCGCCGAAAACGGGATGCCTGCCCGGGTGACGGCCACTCTGGACCGGCGGGAAGCATTGAAGGGCGCGAAATACGTCATCGTGATGATCCAGGTGGGCGGAACCGATGCTTTCAAACTGGATTATGAAATTCCCCTGAAGTACGGGGTGGACCAGTGCATCGGCGATTCGTTGAATCCGGGCGGCATCTTCCGGGCCCTGCGGACCATTCCGGTTTTACTCGAGATCACCCGGGACATGGAGGAGCTGTGTCCGGACGCCCTGCTGTTGAATTACGCCAATCCCATGGGGGCGAATTGTTACGCCTTGGGCCGCGGCGCGCCCCAGATTCAGAGCATCGGACTGTGTCACGGGGTGCAGACGACGCTGGACCTGATCAGCGGCTACGTCAATGTCCCCAAGGATCAGGTGGATTTCCTGTGTGCGGGGATCAACCATATGGCGTGGTTCCTGTCGCTCAAGGATAAGCGGACGGGGCGTGATTTGTATCCGACATTGCGCCAGAACTTCGAGAAGCCGGAGTATTATATCAACGAGAAGGTACGCGGCGAAGTGATGCGGCATTTTGGGTATTTCATGACCGAGAGTACCGGGCATCTCTCCGAATATCTTCCGTGGTTCCGCAAAAACCAGAAGGCGCTGGATCTGTATTGTGACCAACCCGATTTCGGGGGGGCGAGCGGCGCCTATTACAAATATTGCGTGATGATCGGGAAGAAATACGAGAAGGTCGATTACCTGAGCCTGGAAACCTCGAAGATTGAAAAGCGCAGTTGCGAGTATTGTTCCTATATTCTCGAAGCGGCGGAAACCGATCGGCCCTTCCGGTTGAACGGGAATGTTCGGAATGATGGCTACATCACCAATCTCCCCCAGGGCAGTTGCGTGGAAGTGCCGGTCTTTATCGATAAGCGCGGAATTCACCCCGTGCGCGTGGGGGCGTTGCCCCTGCAATGTGCGGCGCTCAACCAGAGCAACGTGACGGTTCAGCAATTGACGGTGGAAGCGGCGATGACCGGCGATCCGGAATACGCGATGCAGGCGGTGGCGATGGATCCGCTGACCTCGGCGGTCTGCACGCTGGTGGAAGCCCGTGAGATGACCCGGGAACTCTTCCTGGCGGAGAAACAATGGCTGGGGTCCTTCAAAGGGCGTTTGCCGGGCAATCGTCCTTCAATCAAAACGCCGAAATCGATCAAGGGCGTTGCGGTGCCCGTTGATCCGGCGTTGGCGGTGGCCAATCGGTTCGGCAAGCTGGCGATGCAGAAGACGAAGTAATGAGGACCATCCGGGTGTAGGGGTTGAGACTGTAGGGGGAGGGACAGCGTGTCGCTGTCCGTCGGGCGAGGAACGAGAGACAGGATAGAGAAGACGGCTCCCCCGGAGGTGTCGCCCTACCTTGGATGGCTGGAGTAAGCAGTGGAATAACAGAATCTTGGAAAGGAATTACAGAATGAGTGAGAAGAAAGTTCGGATTGGATTTGTGGGGGTGGGTGGGATGGGGCAGTGCGCGCATCTGAAAAACTATGCGACGCTGCCGAATTGCGAAGTGGTCGCTTTGGCCGAAGTTCGCGAGGACCTGGGCCGGCGCGTGGCGGCCAAGTATAATGTCCCCAAGGTTTATAAAGACCATGCGGCGATGCTGGCGAACGAAAAGCTGGATGGCTTGGTGGCGTCCCAGCCCTTTACCCGGCACGGCACCCTGGTGCCGGAATTATTGAAGGCCGGCATTCCGATCCTGACCGAGAAGCCGCTGGCGGGGACGATCGAGATGGGGCAGAAAATCCTGAAAGCCCTGAAGAAGAGCGGGACCTGGCACATGCTCGGATATCACAAGCGGAGCGATCCGGCCACGATGTATGCCAAGGCGGAGATCGACCGGTTAAAGGCGACGGGCGAGCTGGGCAAGATGAAGTATGTGCGGATCCTGATGCCCGCCGGCGACTGGATTGCAAGTGGGTTCATCGATCTGTTGCAGGGCGGTGAGTACGTCAAGGATTTGGTCTGGGATCCGCCGACGAAGTCGATGGACAAGGCGGCCTACGATCAGTACATCTCGTTTGTGAACTACTACATCCACCAGGTCAACCTGATGCGGCATTTGCTGGGGGAGGCCTATAAAGTGACCCATGCCGATCCGTCGGGTGTGTTGCTGGTGGGACAGAGCGTTAGCGGGGTGGCCTGTACGATCGAGATGTCGCCCTACCAGACCACCGTGGACTGGCAGGAAACGGCCCTGGTGGCTTTTGAGCGCGGCTGGATTCAAATCGCGCTGCCGGCTCCGTTGGCCAGCAACCGTCCCGGAACCGTTGAAATCTACAAGGATCCCGGTAAGGGAACGACGCCCCTGCGATTGAGTCCGCAGTTGCCTTGGATTCATGCCATGCGGCAGCAGGCCATGAATTTCGTGGGTGCGATCGAGGGCAAAATCAAGCCCCTGTGCGAGGCGGAGGAAGCGCTGGAAGATTTGAAGGTGGCCCGGCAGTATCTCAAGGCCTGGAAGGGCGTTTAAGAGAAACTGGAAACTCGAAACCGGAAACTGGAAACTGGAAACCAGAGACCAGAAAATAGGAAACTGAACTTCATGGAAAAGACCATCACACCTGGTGAGCGGGTGGTGCGCTGTTTGACGGGGCAGAAAGTCGATCACGTGCCGTTCGGCGTTGGCATTGGGTGGGCTCCTTGGGGCGAAACGCTCAAGCGCTGGCGGGAAGAGACCGGCAAGCCGGAGCTGGATCCGGCTTTAGAACTGGGGTATGAGGTCAATTTTGTGGGCGCGCCGGCGCAACTGGGGTTCTGCCCGGCCTTTGAGAATCAAGTCGTGCGGGATGAAGGGGACTTGGTTGTATATCGGGATTCGCGGGGAATTCTGATGCGTGGCCGTAAGGACGGAGGGTCGATACCGGAGTTCATCGAGTACCCGGTCCGATCGGCTGCCGATTGGGCGCGATTGAAGGCCGATCGGCTCAACCCGGACGATCCGGCGCGGTGGCAGGGGGCGGACTGGCCGGCCTTTTGCCGGCAGGTCAAATCTCTGGGGGCGGCGGTCCAGGTGGGCACTTTCCCCTACGGGTGTTTCGGCATGCCGCGCGACCTGCTGGGCATTGAGGAATTGTCCGTCGGGTTTTACGAAACGCCCGAACTGATTCGGGAGATGATCGACCATCTGACCACGGTCTGGCTCAGTGTGTATGGCCAGGTTAACCGCCAGATTCAAATCGATCATATCCATATTTGGGAGGATATGTCAGGGCGGCAGGG
>CAZCDO010000059.1:0-19349 GCA_964497135.1 uncultured Verrucomicrobiota bacterium | reverse complement strand
TGTTTCTGGCGGACCAGGCATCGGTGATCGTGGCCGATTACAACTATGTTTTCGACCCGGCGGTCCGCCTGCGGGGATTGATCGATGAAGCGTCCCGCCCGCTGTACCTGATCGTAGATGAGGCCCACAATCTTCCGGCGCGGGTGACCGGCTATTATTCCCCGGAACTGGATTTGCGCCGGATGGATCACCTGCGGGGGGCTTGCGCCATGGCCGATCCGCCGGTTTACACGATTCTCAAAGGAATTCTGGATGATGCGCTTCGCTATTTTCGCGACAGTTTGAAGCGGTTGGAAGAAGAGCGGGGGGCGGCGGTGTCGCATGTGGAACCGCCCGATCCGACTTTTTTCCGGCAGGCCCAAAACGAATGGGACCTGGCGCTTTACGCCTATTTCATGTTCCTGGCCCAGGACGGAATGCGGCCGGCGGCCCTGGCTCCGGTGCGGGAAAAAGGGCGGAAGCGCCTGGACGATCCCCTCCTGACGCTCCTGCTCCAACTCCAGAATTATTCCGAATGTGCCCAGCGGGATCCGGAGCGCTTTGCCGGATTGTGGTACCCGGCCGGCCGGGTCAAGTTGCTGTGCCTCGATCCCGCGCCGATGATCGCCGAAAGCCTGGCGCGTTTCAACGGGGTGGTGTTGATGAGCGCGACCCTGCATCCCTTCGATTTTTATTCGACGCTATTGGGATTGGAGCCCGAGCGGTTCCGGCAATTGGATTTACCCTCGCCATTTCCCCGCGAGAACCGGTTGTTTTTGACCGTGCCGCGGGTCGACACCACCTACAAAAAACGGTCCGGCGCCGCCGTTGAAATCGCGCAGATTCTGGTCGAAACCCTGGCCTTGAAAACCGGAAATTACCTGGCCTTTTTTGCCAGTTTTGCCTACCGGGATGAAGTGTTAGCCCATTTGCCGGAGGGTTTGTTCCGGATTATCCGCCAGGAACCGGCGATGCCGACTGACCCTATTTTACGGGAATTGCTGGAGAACCGGACCGAGACCGTGTTGTTGTGCGCGGTACAAGGCGGGGTGTTTTCCGAGGGGGTGGATTATCCGGGTCATCTGGCGATCGGGGCTTTCGTCATCGGACCGGCATTGCCCCAGGTGGGCCCCGAGCAGAACCTGATCAAGGCTTATTTTGACCGGCGCCTGGAAGCGGGTTTCGAATATGCCTATGTGAATCCCGGAATGAACCGGGTGATTCAATCGGGAGGGCGGGTGATTCGGACGCCGGAAGACCAGGGCTTTGTGATGCTGATTTGCCGGCGTTTTACCAGCCGCATGTACGCCAACCGATTCCCGGCCTATTGGTCCGGCGAAATGCAGATCGCGGAGGATCCGGTGCCGGCGGTGCGGGCTTTTTGGAAGCGGGTGGGGGATGTTTCGAGAGAAGAACCAGCGCGGGAGTTGGAACAGAATTCAGCCCCGTCTCCCGCGCCCGGCGGGAAATTACCGGCGGCGGCGAAACCTCAGAGACGCAAACCACAGAAAAAAACGGCCCGTCCCACCTAACTCTTTTTTATTCATATTGTGGAGGGTCGGGCTCCGTCCCGACCGTCTGGGAAAGGGGCCGTGCCCCGTCCTTGGGATCTTTGAAAAAGCGTGAATGTTTCCGGAAAATACGATAGACAGGAACAGTCAATTCACAGAGGAGCACTTGACATGGCCCATAAGAAAATCCGGGTGGGGGTGATCGGCGTCGGGCGCGGACAATCGTTCATGCAAGGCGCAACGCATTGCGATATGGAACTGGTTGCGATCTGCGATGTGTGGAAGGAACGGCTCAAGGAAGTCGGCAAGCGGTATAAAGTGTCCACCTATACCGATTATGACCGGTTCCTGGAACATGACCTGGATGCCGTGGTGTTGGCGAATTACTGCCACGATCATGCGCCGTTTGCGGTCAAGGCGCTCGATGCGGGAAAGCATGTGATGAGCGAGTGCATTGCGGCCCGCACGCTGGGTCAATGTGTTGAACTCGTTGAAGCGGTGGAGCGATCGAAGCGCATTTACATGTTTGCCGAAAACTATCCCTACATGCTCGGGTGCCAGGAACTGCGCCGGCTTTATCACACCGGCGAAATCGGGGAGGTCCGGTATGCCGAGGGCGAATACAATCATCCGGGCGAGGAGACCTGGCGGCTGAGCATTTCGCCGGGCATCAAGCACTGGCGGAACTGGCTGCCCCCGACCTACTACGTGACCCATGCACTGGCGCCTTTGATGTATATCACCGATACCCTGCCGGTCTCGCTGAATGCATTGTCGATCGACGAAAAACGGACACAGGCGCCGCAGACCGTTAAAATTGGCGATGTTGGCAGTGTGATTTTATGCCGGATGGATAACGGCGCGGTCTTTCGCATCTGGGGTTTGGGGATGAGTTCGATCCACCGGGTGCGATACGAAGTGCATGGCGATTTGGGGCTGGCTTCCACCTTGCACGGGGAAGTAAGGGTCCATCATGAGCCCTGGATGCGAAAGCCGGGCGAATTGACGGACCGGACCTATCAACCGGACTGGCCGGAATTCGCCGATCTGGCGAACAAGGCCGGACATGGGGGGGGCGATTTCTGGACCAATTTCCATTTTGCGAATGCGATTCGGAGTGGGAAACAGCCCTATTTGAATGTCTATCGCGCCACGGCGATGGCCGCTGTTTCCATCCTGGGGTGGAAGAGCTGTCTCCAACAGGGGCAGAATCTGGTCCTGCCGGACTTCAAGAAAAAGGCGGAACGAAATGCCGTCCGCGACGATCAGTGGTCGCCCTTCCCGGAGGATGCGGGGCCGGGCCAGCCGCCGGCGAGTCGGAACGGCAACCTGAAGCCCTCAAAAGCCGCATTGAAAAACGCCTATAAAGTCTGGCGTTCCTGCGGGTATAAGGGCAAATAAGGCCATTCACCCATGAAACCTCAGACTCCTCCCTCCTCCTCCCGGTCAGCGGGCGAATACCGCACGGCGGATTTACAAACGATCTGGCATCCCTATACCCGTCGATCGGCCCTGGCGAACGAGGCGTTGCCGATTTTGAGTCGGGGACGGGGGGCTTATCTGTATGACGTCGAAGGGCGCCGTTACCTGGATGCGATTTCATCCTGGTGGTGTTGCAGTCTGGGACATAGTCATCCCCGGTTGGTTCGGGCCATCCGCCGGCAGGCCGGAATTCTGCAGCACAGTATTCTCGGGAATCTTTCACACCCCCCCGCGATTGACGTGGCGCAGGCTCTGACCGAACTCCTGCCGGACCGGCGTCGGGTCTTTTTCGCCGGCGGCGATGGGTCCTGTGCGATCGAGGTGGCCTTGAAAATGGCGGTTCAATATGGGGCCAATCGCGGGGATCGGGGGCGGACTGAATTCATCGCGTTGGAGCGCGGCTATCATGGGGACACGATCGGCGCCATGGCGGCGGGCTATGTTGAAGCCTATCACCGTCCTTTCAAATCGCTTTTTTTTCCAGTCCACCGGGTGCCATCGCCCTGTTGCGGAACGTGTGACTGGGGTTTAAATCCCGAGACGTGCGCCCTGAAATGTTTCGAGCCCATGGAAAGGATGCTGGCCCGCCATGCCCGGCGAACGGCCGCGGTCATCATTGAACCCCTCTGCCTGGCCGCCGGCGGAATGCGGATTCATCCGCCGGCCTATCTGAAGGCCCTGGCGGCCGCCTGCCGGAAATACGGGGTGCTGTTGATCGCCGATGAAATTGCCATGGGGTTTGGCCGGACCGGTCGGATGTTTGCCTTCGAGCATGCCGGGATCCACCCGGATTTGATCTGTCTCGGTAAGGCCCTGACGGGGGGAACCCTGCCCCTGAGTGCGGTGGTGGCCCGGGAATCGATTTATCGAACATTCAGCGATGGGCCGGTCGATCGCACCCTGTATCATGGCCACACGTTTGGCGGCAACCCCATCGGTTGTGCGGTCGCGCGGGAGGCATTGGCCATTTATTCCGAGCCGGATTTTTTGCCGCGGATTCAGGAGTCAGCCGAACTGCTGCAAAACGGGGTTCGGTCGGCTTTCGCGGCTCACCCCCAGGTCCGTAATGTGCGCGGGGTGGGACTGATCGCCGTGGTGGAATTGAAACCGAAGCCGGGTCTGTCGTCCGCCTGGCGGAATGCCATGCGCGCGCGCGGCGTTTTGTTAAGACCGTTGGGCGACGTGCATTACCTGATGCCGCCCTTGACGACCCCCCCGGCCGTTCTGCGACAACTCATCCGCGATTGGCGGATCGGACTGGATGAGGCGCTTCAGGGTCCCCCTGTGGCATTACGCCAATAAACTATTTACCCGCTCCACGTCACCGCTCCAAAATTCCCTGCGGAATCCTTCCTCGGTTTCCAAAATCAGTTGTCCGTCGAGGTTGATTCCCCGATAACGGCCGGAGACGGTTTCGTCCGCGGTCTCGATTTGAAGGGTTTGGTTTTGCAAGGCATCCTTTTCGGACCAAGCGCTCCGAAGGGCGGCGGGTGAGGTACACCGGCGCGCCGACTCTTCCAGACCCCGGATCAGGGCGCGGAAGACCGCTTCGAGTTCGAAGGTTCGCCCGGTTTCCAGTTGAAGCGAGGTGGCGGGTCGGCGCAATTGGGCGGGGGGCAGGTCGGCCGGGGTGAGGTTGACATTCAGCCCGATGCCCAATACGAGCCGGTCGGGCCGGGATCCGGATTCCAGCAGGAGGCCTGCGATTTTCCGGTTATTCACCAGGACGTCATTCGGCCACTTGACCCGGGCTGGGAGATTCCAAACGGCCAGGCCCTGGACGATTCCCAGCGCGGCGATTTGGCCAATGAGGGGCGGAGCCACCGTGAACTGGGCGGGGTTGAGGACGATGGTAAAAGTGAGACTGCGGTCGGGGGGGGCGATCCAGGTTCGATCCAGCCGACCCCGTCCGGCGGTTTGGCGGATGGCCTGGACGATGTCGCCGGGCTCCAATTCCCCGGCATGGGCGAGCGCCCAGGAATTGGTGGAATCCAATTCGGTAAAAATCCAACGGCGTCCGCCATTGAATCCGGACCCCGGAGGCCCCAGGATGGGAGAGGCAGAAAAGCTTTGCATTTATGAGCCGAAACCGTTTATTTTAAGAGATTGCGAAGAGTTTTCCCGGTTGCAGCTCAGAGGATAAAAGGCGGGCGCCGATTTGGCAAGTGGATTGACGATCAGGTTTGAAGAAGGAGCTGGAATGACGGATCAAAAAGACAGTGGATTGAAGAGCTCATTTGACCTGGCCATGGAGCGGATGGCGGCCAAAACGGGCGGCATAACCCGGTTGAGCGATGAGCAAAAAACGGCCATCGCCGAGTTGACCCGTAAAACCCAGGCCAAAATCGCCGAGTTCGAGATTATGTATCGGGATCGTATCGCCACCGCCCGGAAGTCCGATGATCCGGAGAAATTAAAGGCGGTGGAGGCTGAATATCAGCGGGAAATTGAACGGGCTCGGTCCCGTGAAGAGGCGGAAAAAGAGCGCATCCGTCAAACCCCCTGAACGGAATCGACGATCATGGATCAGCGTCTTCAGGCGGGATTGGCCGGTCGGCGGATTCTGGTGGTCAAATTAAGTTCTTTGGGCGATTTGTTTCACGCCCTCCCAGCGGTCCATCGGTTGAAGACCGAGTTGGGCGCGACAGTTGACTGGGTGACGCAGAATGAGTACGCTGATTTAGTGGAATGTTTTACGGACGTGAGTCGGGTGATCCGGTTTCCACGCCGCGGGTGGGGGGAGGGGTGGAAAACCTTTTGGCGGGATTTGCGGCGGGAGGGATATGCCGGAGTCATTGATTTTCAGGGTTTGTTGAAAAGTGCCGGAGTGGCCCGGCTGGCGCGGACCCGATATCGGATGGGTCCGTCCTTTCAGCGCGAAGGGTCCGGTTGGTTTTACACGGAAGTGGCGGGGCCGGAGAATCGGGATCGCCATGCCGTGGATGAGTGTCTGGATGCGGTGCGACGATTGGGATTGGCGGATGCGCCGGTGGAGTTCCCGATGCGATTTCCGTCGGTTCCGGTGGGTGCCGGTCGACCCCGCGTGGCTTTGGTGCCGGTCTCCCGGTGGCCGAGCAAAAACTGGCCGATCGCGGAGTATGGACGGTTGGCGCGACGGTTGCAGGATCGGTTGGGGGCGACGATCTATCTGCTGGGCGGATCGGGAGACGAGGAACTGGCCGCCTGTGCGGCGATTGCCGGGCAACTCGCCGCGGATCGGGTCCTGAATCTGGCGGGTCGGACCCGGTTGGTCGAGATGGGCGGGTGGTTGCAGGCGATGGATCTGGTGATCGGGAACGATTCGGGCCCAATGCATCTGGCGGCTGCGGCGGGCACGCCGGTATTGGCGCTCTTTGGTCCGACGGATCCGGTGCGATCCGGTCCCTACGGGGCCGGGAACCGGGTGGTGCAACCGCCGGAGGGGATCTGTCAGGGATGCCGACAGAGAATCTGTCGGCGGGGTGACCAGGCCTGCCTGACCGCGGTGACGGGGGAGCGGGTGATGGAAGCCGCCGAAAGCATGTTGAAAGCGAAGCATTATGATTGACGACGGGAAAACGCGGCGCTGGGGAATGTGGTTCGGACGATGGCTACTCGTGTGGGCCTTGGTGGGGGGCGTGACGGGATGCCGTGATACAGCCGGGCGACTGGATCGGCTGGAAGAGGACACCCCGATGATCCGCAAGGCCATCGAGCGCAAGCGCCTGGGTGACGATGACGGGGCTATTTCCCTTTACCGCAAGGCGTTGGACAAGGATCCCACCCTGGCGCGAGCCCACTTGGAATTGGGCTTTTTGCTGGATCATCCGACCCGGGATTATGTCCTGGCGATCTACCATTACCGTCGCTACCTGGAAATCCGGCCGGGAACGGATAAAAAGGAGATGATCGAGGATCGAATCCGTATGGCTAAATTGGCGTTGGCCGCCACCTTGTCGCCGACCACGAGCTCGGGCGCGGAGCGGATGATGACCTTCGAAAAAGAAAATGCCACCTTGCGTCAGGAGAACGACTATCTCCGGAACGAACTGGCGGATCTTCGCGAACGGATGCGCCTGCAGAGCAATGCCCCGGCGTTTCAGGTGGCGACTTCAGCGGCTGCTTTGGTGAAAATTGTCCCCATCCCGACAGCTCCCTTGAATTTGACGGATTCCGGCAATTCGTCGGCCGCGCTGGAAGAGGGTCCGCCGATCATCGACATGCCGCCGCCGGAACCCCTGGTGAAATCCCGGGTCAAACCGGTGGACGTCAGCGTGAAGCCACCCCCGGTGAGTGTCAAGCCGCCCGTGCGGCAGGTCCGGACGGTGTCGCCTCCACCCACGCCCCTTCGGACCTCTCCGGTGGTGTCCGGCAAAGTGAAGCAATACAAGGTTCAGAAAGGGGACAGTTTGACCACGATTGCGCTGAAAGTGTACGGGGACAGTCGGCGTTGGCGCGATATTTATAACGCCAATCGTGCCAGTATGCGCAACGAGCGCGATTTGCGGGTGGGACAGGTTTTGCGGATTCCCCCCTGACCCTTCGGCAAGGGGGATGCAGCCATCACATAGAAAGGAAATGAGCGATGAGTGATACCGATTTTTTTGACAGCGATTTGAGCCGGCAACGCGCGAACGTCTCCCGACAAAGCCTGGCCGGCCAGGCCCGCGAGAGCGGCACCGGAGTGCACTACGATGAAATACCGGTGCGGCCGGTTTCGGAATTGAATCTCACCCGCCTGGCGCGCCAACGCGAGCAGATCAATGCCCAGGCGTCCGGGCAGGCCAAGGAAATCGAACAGCTCAAACGGCGGCAGACCGAAATCGAACGTCAACGCGAGGCGGCGGACGAGACGTTGCGCAAGCAGGAAGCGTACGAGCGGGGGCGCGGGGAGATGATCGACCGGTTTAACCAGAGCGTGATCGCGTTGGAGAAGCAGGAAAACCGGGCGACCCGCATGGCGCAGTTGTATATGAATACCCGTCAGCAGTTCAATGCCTTGCGCCGGGAGGTGGAAGCCATTGATCTGGAGAATTGTGCGGACAACACCCTGCGCGATGAATTGGGCAAGGCGGTGGCGGTCATCGAAAGCTCCCGGCTGGAATACAACAAGCTGTTGTCGGTGGTTGAAGCCTCGGAGGCGGAGTTGGGCGCCGTGCCCGCGGCCAAGATGGCGGCCATGGAGTCGGCCTTGACGATCGATGACGAGCCCGAGCGGGATTTTATCGGCTGGATGAAGATCGGGGTGGCGTTGACCCTGCCCCTGGGGGTTCTGGTCATCCTGCTGGGCATCGTGATGTGGGTGTTGTTGAAAGTTTAAACGCGACCGCAGGGCGGTACAATCATGGCCCGCAAAATCAGAATGAATGTTGCGCTGGAGACCCGGCGCAAAGAATTGGACGAAGAGCTTCGGGCGATCCAGCGCGAACTGCGTCGTCGGACGCGGGATACCAACAACCGTCCGGATCCGGTCGCGGTGCTGCGCCGGATTTGGACGGGGTTTGAATCTGCGCCGGAGAGTCCTCCCGCCCCCGGCGGCGCAGCCGATCGCTCCGTGACCCAACCCGCGGCGCCGGCGTCGACGGACGGATCGGTCGGATTGGATTCAGCGGTGCCGGTTGGAGAGAGGGAGGCGGATGTGCCGGGGCCGATCCGGCGCGGCGATGCGCGATTCGCCAGTTATTTTGTTACCGGCGGGTTGCATGGCATAGCGCCTCTACGCCATGAGAAGCGGGTTTTTCGCAACCGGGTGATCGCCTGGGTGGTGCTTGGTTTGTTTATCCTGATCACCATCTATATGATCTTTTTTTAATCCGCGGAGGGGGGGGCGGCCGCCGGCCGCCCTTTTGATTTTATCGCGGTTCGGGCGTGATCGGGACAGGTTCGGCGACCGGAACGATATCGCGGCAAAGCGAGACCCAGGTTTTTCCTCGCCGGGTGATCGGCCGGGTCACCGTAATGCGCCGCAGGACGGTTCCATTGGGCGCATAGAAGACCACCTCGAAACTCTTGAGAGACTCGGAACACGGAACCCGGGCCACGCCCATCCATTGGGGGAGGGTGGCCCAGTGGCGGTCATCCGGTTGCTCCATGGCCAGGAGCCCCATTCGGACCAGGGAACCCAAGCTTTCGTTGCTCTGGCTGATGGCGTTGGCAATCGCGAGTTTCAAGGCGATCCGGGTGGCGGTTTTGGACGTTTTCCGGAAGGCCAGTTCCTTCCACGTTTGGCGGGCCATTTCATCCGTGGAGGTGAACAGATAGCCGCGTCCGAGACGGATTCCATTGGTGAAAATTTCCGCATAGGGCGGTTGTTGAAGCGAGCTTCCCGCCGGAGATTCAAGTCCGACCGATGAACTGATTTGACCGTAATTGAGAAGGCAGACCAATTCAAAAGCGCCGGGTCGGGGGGGGGCGGAAGAGGCGGGAGCATTGGTGGTGAGGGGGGCGAGCCGCCCGGTGGCCGGATCGATCCGGACGAACCGATTCGATTCGCCGGCCAAGCGGTATTGCAGTTGCGCGTTGTCGAAATCCCCGGCCAATTCAAAGGTCAGGCCGGCTACATAACGGCTGTAGTGGTCCTCGGGGAAAGTCGCGCGATTTTCCTGGCGTCGAACCACATTCCGGCCCTCGACCGCGGCGTCATCCCAGTGGCCTTGGGCGAGGTAGTTTTTGGCGAGAAAGGTATGCAGGAGGGTTTGTTCGTAGGGAAACCCGCGGAAGGCCAGGGTTCGATCATTGACCATCACACTGGCGACGGCTTTGGACGCGCTATGGGTCTCAAGATCTTTTTCAAGTTGAACCGCATCCAGCCAATCCTGGGTGCTTTCGTCATATTTTTGGAGCGAATGGCGGATCATGCCGCGTTCCATGAGGAAGAGCACTTGATCCTTGTCGCTCGACGGCAGATTAGTGAGGTTCTGTTCGGCGCCTTGGAGGCGGCCGGAGGCAAACTGGGAACGCGCCTGGTTCAGGGGCGGCGTGGCACATCCCGAAGCCAGCAGGAGGAGGGTGGCGCCGAGGAGGACCCCGCCGCCGCAGGTGATGAGCCGGCGGCGGGCGGTCATGACGGGGTTACCATCCAATGATCGGTTTGCTTTCCATCCGGGCGCGTTCATACTGTTTCTGCCAGGTGATCAGGCCCGTGGTGAGGTCGGTGATTTCCAAGGTCATCTGGTAAAACACCTCTTCTTTGCGCGATAGGGAGACTTCTTTGGGGGATTTTTTGATGATTTCGATCAGCGACCCCGAAATCATGTAATTGGCTCCGAGTTGTTTGCCGATGGCCATGCGGGTTTCGGGGGTGCAGTTGGCGAGTTGGTAGCCCTGTTCGCGCAATAAATCGTCGCGGCGGGTTTCATTGACGAAATTGGCCTTGCCGGCGTCCAGCACACCGCCGCGCAAGGTGTCGGTGATCGCTTTGGTGTCAACATGCCGGGTGGTGCGGTTTTGGATGCCCATGATCACAAAGGTCGGTTTTGCGGGGAGGCCTTTCAGGAATCCGCTGGACATGATATCCTGACCGGAAGCGCTGCCCAGCCATTTGAGGTCGGAGTAATCGTATTTGGCTTCCAGCGGCTGGGCTTTGTCGACGTCCACCGTCTTGACCGAGGATTTAAACGCCGTGCAACCGCTGCCGAAAAGGACGAATAACCCAAGGCCAGCCAGACAAACGATCTGCTTCTTCATGATGTGATCTCCTTCTTAAATAGGGAAATTATAGGGCAGACGCGAAAGACAATCAATCCCGATATTTTTGGGTGGTCGGCACCGGGCGCATCTGCGTTTAGGTGCACGTCGCAACCAGCTCCCAAGTAGGTCAGGCATTCTTGCCTGACACGTCCGCCCCCCCGGAGTCGGGCAGGAATGCCCGACTAACTTGGATTCACGCGGTCACTGCACCTAAACGCAGATGCGCCCGACGTCACCCGAAAATACTAAAAATAATCAGCCCAGTTCGGGGCCGGCGATCGCGAACAGCCGATCCGGCCGGCCGGCGATGGGATTGGTTTCCCGATACATACGCAGAAGGGTGCGTTGAGAGACGAAACCGGCGGTTTTGAGGCGGGTGAGGATGCGCGTTTGGGATTCAGGCACATCGAGGAGCACGGCTTGGCCGGGCAGGGCAAAAAGGGCCGCGTGGATCACGGATTCGGCGAGCTCGGCGGACGGTGCGACCACCGGTCCAATCTGAGTGAAATGAAACCCCGCCCGGCCCAGGCAAAAAGCGTCCGGCTGGTCCACGCGGATCCAGGCCAGATGGGGGGCCTCCTGGAAGAGGCGGGTTAGCAGGGCGGAACGGTCCACGCCGAAGGCTGTCCGGTCAGCTTCAATCACCTGGGGAAGATCGCCGGGGACCATGGGGCGAACGGCGCGCGATGGGGAATCCACAACAACGGGCAAGGCGCGGGTTACCATCCGGTGGAGCAGGTATTCATCCTTAAAGCCAAGCCGGTCATAGAGCGCCTTCCCGTCCGGAGTGGCGTCGAGCTTGACGGAGGGAATATCCCGCAGGGCGACGAGGGCGGTGGACATCAGGCTCCGCCCGACCCCTTGCCGGCGGAATTCGGGATCGACGAGGACCATGCCGATCCAGGCGACCTGTTTGTGGTAGACCGCGGCGAGGGTCGAGCCGATGACTTTGCCGTTATGAACCGCCACCCAGTAGGTTTCGGGAAACTGCTTAAAAAAGAAGGCCAGATCTGACTCGGTCTGATTCCATCCGGCGATATTTTTCAGGCGCAGGATGTCGGGAAGATCGGTCGAAACGACCGGCCGGACCTGGATCCCACCGGCTCCGGAGTAGCGGGGATTTTTGCGCAGGCGGGCAATCCGATCATTGAGCCAGGGGACCAGGTTGACGAGAATGGAATCGACAATGGCCCGTCCTGTTTCGGGTGACGCTTTTTTTGAAAAACCGAGGTCGCCGGCGGGATTGAAGTGGCCGACTCCAAAGGTGGTGAGATCCGTGCGGGCCAGGGGAAAGGTTTCGCGGCTATCAACGGGCATGCCGGGGCCGGGATTCCTGACCAAGTCGGGGCGAAGCGCCATCATCAGTGAGGTTTCCCATTCGCCGACATGAATTTCAGGGCGGGGATGGGCTTTGGAATCGACCACGTTCGGATCGCAATAGACCCAGAAGTCGACCAGCAATATCTTGAGCGGCCGATCCCGTCGATTCCAATCGCGGCAGGCGGGAGTCAGGCTGAAATTTCCGCCATGTCCATTGAGGACGATCAGGATTTTAAAGTTTTGTCGTTCGGCTTCTTCCGCCAGATCGCGGACGACATGCATGAGGGTTTCCGGGGTGAGGCCGAAGGTGCCCCGAAACCCGCTGTGTTCCAGGCAATTGCTGTAGGGGAGGGCGGGGAGCAAGGCGGCATCGAGCGCCTCGGCAATGGGGCGGGCAAACGTGTCGGCCTCGATCCAGTCGGTTCCGACGGGAAGATGAGCGCTATGCTGTTCGATGGAACCGACCGGCAGAATGATGACATCCCCGGTAAAGCGTTGCCAATCGACGGTTGTGGCATTCGAATCGATCATGACGGGTCTCCTGAATGTGTCAGCCGGGGTCATCATGCAATGAAAGCGGGAATCTGTCAGCATCGAATATTGCGGGGTGGTTTTTTTGTTCCCCGTTGAAACGTTAGCACTTAGCATCACGTTAATTGATATCTGAGCGTGGCCGTGATTCCCTTAAGTTAGACGATTCGGCTTGGAAGACGACGCACGTGGTGATAGAAAGCTGGTCTTCGATTGGACACCACAATACCCGGGGTCGGATGGGACCGGTGGTGGTGTTTCGGGAGAGGTGAAGGCAACACGGAGTTTAGTTTGTAGGGGATTAGATTGTTCCGGCAAGCGATGCTTGGGAGGGACGGCATGTTGCCGTCCGCGGCGCGCAACATGCGCGCCCTCCCCATTCGAATCCCTGCGGCCATCCTTCGATTGACGGGTTCGACTTTGCTCACCCCAAGTCAGGACAGGTCGGCTGCGGCTACAACGTAAGGCCTAGGTTTGAACAAGAGCCCCGCTCTACGAGCGGATAGATGGGAGAAGGCGAACATGTATCGTGCAGGACAAGAAGAGATCGACGAGGTAGCCAAGGTCATTTTGTCGAAGCAGTGGTTCCGGGTCGGGGATGCAAAGGCCGGGCACTTGCAGGAGGTGCAACTTTTCGAGCAGGAGTGGGCTGAGAAAATGGGCGTCACCTATGCCCTGCTCATGAGTGGCGGCGGGACAGCGGGGCTGGTCTGTGCCCTGGCCGGCCTGGGCATTGGACCGGGTGACGAGGTGATCGTCCCCGCCTACACCTGGTTGGCCACCGCGACCTCGGTGTTGACGGTGGGCGCCATTCCGGTGTTGGCGGAAGTGGATGAAACCCTGGGGCTGGACCCCGCCGATTTCGAGCGCAAGATCGGACCGAAGGTCAAGGCGGTGATCCCGGTTCACATGAGCGGCCGGTCGGCCAATCTGGAAGCGATCCTGGCCATTGCCCGCAAGCGGGGCATCAAGGTGGTTGAAGATTCCTGCCAGATGGACGGAGGTTCCTTCAAGGGCCGCCGGACCGGCACTTGGGGCGACGTGGGGGTTTTCAGTTTGAATTACTACAAGATCATTTCGGCCGGCGGTGAGGGGGGTATCCTGGTGACGAATGACCGCACCCTTTTTGAGAAGGCCACCATTTATCACGATTCGGGCAGTGCCTTCCGCCCCCAGGCCGGCGAACTGCAGACCCCGATCTTTGTGGCGCAGCAGTACCGCGCGAGCGAAGTGATGGGCGCCATCGCGCGCGTCCAAATGGGGCGCATGGATGGAATCATTGCCGACTTGCGGCGAATTCGCAATCGGCTGGCGGATGCCCTGGCCGGCCAGAAGGAAGTGACCGTGGCGCCCAGTAACGATCAGGCGGGTGACTGTGGCGTGATGTTGACCCTTCAGTTCAAGAATGAGGCCAAGGCCCGGGCCTTTGCCGCCGCACCCGGAATCGGCGGGTTCGTGGTGATCGATCACGGCAAACATGTCTATACGAATTGGGAGCCGTTGCGCGAAAAGCGCATCTCACACCACCCGGATATGAACCCCTTCTTCTTCGCCAAGAACAAGGGATTGCGTGCGGACTACAGTGATACCGCGTGTCCGCGGACGCTGGAGATTTTACGCCGGACGGTTTATGTGTCAGTCAATCCCGACTGGACGGATGAACAGGTCAAAGCCAAACAGGACGCCTTGAAGGCCGCGGCCCAGGCGCTCTGAGCGCGGCTGGGATAAAGCGCAGAGCAGAGCCCGCCGTGCGGAGTTGTCGGGCCACCTCATCGATCCCGATTCCGACCTGAAGGGAACGTTTCCCGCGCTTCATCCGTTGGAGCCGGGGTGCCCTCACACGTGTTAAGCTAAGAACGGGTCATCCTGGATAAGGGAGGGGAATTGGCCATATGTCGGCAGGCCGGGGAGTTTCTCGCAGAGTCCCACAGGGTTCAGACGATTGTTCGCAGAGTAAAGAACGGCCGTGTCATTTCACACAAGGCTGTGTAATGTCCCGTCCGCCGCTTGTTTTTGAGGCAACAAACCTTCCTCCTCTTGGCTTCATGAGAACACGGGACGGGTGATTCCGCCGCCGCGGCGAAATCGCACGGCCCTGCTTCACTCTTGTCTTAACTCTATCTGAACCTGGCGCAACTCTGCGTGAGACATCCCTTGGTTTTCGCTCACTTCAAAATAGCCCTAAATTCATTACCCCAACGTAGTTACAGAAAGAGCCGAAGTCCTTAGCTTAACACGTATGGGGGTGCCCCGGCTCCAAAGTGGGCGGATTCACCGTTTCAATGCGACGTCCCTATTTCGCCTGCCTGCCGTATATACTTGAATACCTGAACGGGTCTTGCATAAGATAAGAACCTGAAACCCCCGTAGCTCAGCTGGACAGAGCATCGGATTTCTAATCCGACGGTCGCAGGTTCGAGCCCTGCCGGGGGTGCCAGTCCACAATCGATCATGCCCCCATAAAAGGGATTTATTACACGGATAAGGGAACGATGAACGAGAACGACGCGAATGAACTCGATGGGCGGGCTCGGCAGATCGAAATCTACCGCCGGATGACCCCCTCGCAACGGATCGAGACCGCTCTGCGATTATATTCGACGGCGCGGAAAATCAAGACGGCGGCGCTGCGGTCGCTACATCCGGACTGGGGCGAGGAGCGGATTTTGGGGGCGGTTCGCGAGGTGTTTCTATATGCAAGAAGCTGATCCCGTATTGATTTTTGTGCGGCGATTGAACCGGTTACCGGTTTCCTACATGGTCACCGGTTCGACGGCGTGTATCGCTTACGGTGTGCCGCGACTTACAAACGACATCGATATGGTCATCGAAATAGAGCGAAAGCAGATCGGATTTTTGTCGCTGGCTTTTCCTGCCGAGGAGTACTACTGTCCGCCGCCGGAGGTGATCGGAATGGAAATCGCGCGCCCGCGCCGTGGGCATTTCAATGTGATCCATGCGGTCAGCGGGCTGAAGGCGGACTGTTACACAATGGGAGACGATCCGTTGCACCGCTGGGGCATGTCGCGGAAACAGCGCATCGAGATCGCCGGAGAGCCGGTGTTCCTTGCTCCGCCGGAATATGTGATCCTGCGCAAATTAGAGTACTTCCGCGAGGGCGGCTCGGAAAAGCATCTCCGGGACATCCGCGGGATTGTCGAGGTGTCCGGCGATTCTCTCGATTGGCCGGAATTACGTCGGCGCATTGACGAGGGCGAACTGCAACGCGCCTGGTCGCGCGTGGATGAAATGCACTTGTGACAATTCGACCCGAGAAAGCATTATGGCTCTGAAGAAATCTGAACTCTACTCCTCCCTCTGGCAATCCTGCGATGAACTGCGCGGCGGCATGGATGCCTCCCAGTACAAGGACTATGTGCTGGTCACCCTACCCTCCCCCTCGCCGGGGGGAGGGAAAAACTCGCTTCTCCTATGAAATATGCGGAAGTTACTGGGGAGAGTTACACACCCCGGCTCCAACCGATGAGAGAGGATCGCACTTTTCCGAACCCGTCGCTTGGAATGCGGAAGTGGCGACCTTGGCAGCTCGGGTTGGCGGGCATCTGAAAAGGATGGGGGTTCAGGGATGAAAAAGAACACGTTAATTCTTCCCGCCGATTACGCCGATTGGCTTGTCAATCTGAAGCGCCGGATCGCGGGTGCCCGGCAAAGGGCGGTCCTCTCCGCCAATCAGGAGCAAATCCACCTCTATCACTACATCGGGAAAGAAATTCTTGAGCGGCAAAGCCGGCAGGGGTGGGGTGCCAAGGTGATTGACCGGGTTTCCGCCGATCTCCGTGCGGCCTTCCCTGACATGAAAGGGTTTTCCAGTCGTAACCTTAAGTATATGAGTTACTTCGCGAAGATTTGTCCAGACCTCCAAATTGGGCAGCAGACTGCTGCCCAATTGCCCTGGTTCCATATTGTCATCTTGCTCACCCAAGTTGCAGATCCTGTTTTGCGGGAGTGGTATGCCCGGGAGGCCATTCAGCACGCCTGGCCCCGTGACACTCTGACCGTGCAAATTAAAAGCCAACTGCACCTCCGTAAAGGGGCGGCCGTCACCAACTTCAATAAACGCCTCACTGCTTCCGAGGCGGGTCTTGCCGTTGAAATCCTCAAAGACCCCTATCACTTCGATTTTCTATTGGATACGATTTATCGAGGGCAGTTACGGGAATTGGTCCCACCCTTGCTGGCCAAATGGCAAAAAGAACTGGGAGTTCAAGTGGCCGAATGGGGTATTAAGAAGATGAAAACCCGGTGGGGAAGTTGTAACAGTCGCGCCCGGCGGGTCTGGATTAACCTGGAACTGGCGAAAAAACCGGTTGCCTGCATCGATTATCTCGTTTTGCACGAACTGGTCCACCTGGTCGAACGTAACCACGGAGAAAGGTTTATCGCCTTGATGGACAAGCACATGCCCCATTGGCGCCTGCACCGCCAGGAATTGAATGCCGCGCCGCTGGGGAACGAGCGGTGGGGGTATTGATCCGTCGGGATAGCGCCGGGCTCACTCCGTCCTGTCCGATCTCCCTTAAACCTGCTATAAGGCTGGGCGTGACGAAAATGAATATAGGCACTTTGCCCGCAAGCCACCTGCCATCCGTGTTGTACAGTCACGGCTGGCTCTACCTCTCCCCGGCTGAAGAGGCGGATGGCGGCTTTCGCTATGCCCTGACGTTGCCGTGTGCCGGGGCGTGCTCGATCACAGTTAAACCCGTGCGGGGCACACTGATCTGCCAGGCCGACCGCACCCTATCGGCAAGGGACCGGGCGGCTTTACGTCAGGTCATCCACCGGATGCTCTCGCTCGACTTTCCCTTGGAGGAGTTCCAGGCGGTATGCAAAGCCCGGAAGGCGACGAGGTTCTTGCGGCTTTCGAGACAGGGGTGGGGGCGTATGTTCAGGTCGCCCACCTGTTGGGAGGACGCCGTCAAAACGCTTTGCACGACGAACGCCTCGTGGGGCTACACCCAGCAAATGTGCCAGCGGCTTTGCGCTGAACTGGGCGAGGCGACACCGTCCGGCAGCAAAGCGTTCCCGACGCCGCAACGGGTCATCGATGCCGGTGAGCCATTCCTGAAGAAGACGGTCGGGATGGGATACCGCAGCAAATCTCTGTTTCTGCTCGCTGGTAAGGCGTCATCCAACAAGGTGCCCTGGCTCCTGGACGATTCCATCCTCGTTGGCGAGGGTGAAGCGGAAAAGGAGATCGAGTCCTGGCACGGCTTTGGGAGGTACGCCACCCGGCACCTGCTCGTGCTGATGGGGTTCCATAGATACCTGCCCGTTGACCGGGAGGTCGGGCTTCACCTGGGTGTTCGCAAGGCCGGCGATCGGGACAGCAAACTGGATGCCGACCACTTTGCCGCCTGGGGCAAGTTCCGCTTCACGGCGTACAAGGTCAGCCGGGTGGCGAAGCGACTGAACTGGATCGGGGACTGAACTGCGCGTATGCTCTTGGATCGAGGAGGCCACGATGACAATCACGCGCATCGTATCGGGCGGGCAGACCGGCGCTGACCGCTATCGTGGCGCAATGATCGGTCTGGCAGCATGCGATGCCTTGGGGACGACGCTGGAATTCAAGGTGCCGGGCACTTTTACGCCGATTGCCGATCTCCAGGGTGGGGGGCCGTTCCATCTCCTGCCCGGCCAATGGACGGACGACACCTCCATGGCGCTCTGTCTGGCCGAAAGCCTGGTCGAGAAAAGGGGCTTCGATCCCGTTGACCAACTGGAACGGTATTTGCGCTGGTATAAAGAGGGCTATTTCAGCGTCAAGAACTATTGTTTTGATATCGGTGGAACCACCCGGGCGGCGCTGACTAAGTTCGAAGAAACCCGAAAACCCTATTGTGGCTCGATATCCTCTAGTGCTGCCGGCAATGGGAGCATCATGCGGCTGGCGCCCGTGTCTCTTTTCTTTGCCAAAACACCGGCCATTGCCATTGAACGGTCGGGCGATAGTTCCCGGACCACGCACGCGGCTGAGACCTGTGTCGATGCCTGCCGGTACATGGGCGGGTTGATTGCCGGCGCGGTCACTGGCGCATCCAAGGAAGAGTTGCTGTCGGATGCGTATAGCCCGGTTCCCGATTATTGGCGGGGAAAGCCGCTTTGTGAGCCAATTGCCACGATTGCCCATGGTTCCTTCAAGCGCAAGGATCCTCCCGTGATCCGAGGGACCGGCTATGTGGTCGACAGCTTGGAGGCGGCCTTGTGGGCGTTCAACAAGGCCAAGGACTTCCGGGAAGGGGCGTTATTGGCCGTCAACCTGGGTGATGATGCGGACACGACCGGCGCGGTTTATGGTCAGATTGCCGGCGCGTATTACGGGATTGAAGGGATCCCGGAAAGCTGGCGGACGAAAGTCTATCAGAGTGACCTGATTTTAGGCTTGGCCGATAGACTGTATGAGGGGCGGGTGGGATAATTTATGGGTATGGAATCTAAAGCCAAGTGCCGGGAGTGCGGCAAAACGTTCAAAGTCGAAATGGGCGGCGGGTTTCGGTTTCAGCGGGGAAGAGGCGGCACTGAAAGCCGCATGTGCTGAGGAGCCAATCTCGCAGCGGAAATACCACTTTGGTGTAGAGCGTATCGCCGGGAAGTGCAAATGCGGCGGTCAGTACAAGATGAAAGCTCGGCCGCGTTGTCCGAAGTGTCGATCCACCCGGCTGGCTATGGGTGAGGTCACACGGATGTACGACTGATTCCTGGGGACTGTGGGGAGGGGTGCATCTGCGATTCGGTGCACTTCGCAACCGGCTCCCAAGTAGGTCAGGCATTCTTGCCTGACACTGAGGTTTGGCTTTCAACTAGATTTTTACGTGATTTTCTTCTTGCTCAATTAGT
>CAZCDO010000058.1:1020-19678 GCA_964497135.1 uncultured Verrucomicrobiota bacterium | reverse complement strand
GCAAGCCGACGGTGATCAACAACGTGGAGACTTTTGCGAACGTGCCGGTGATCATTCTGGACGGCCCGGCCTGGTTTGGGTCGATCGGGACGCCCAAGAGCAAGGGAACCAAGGTTTTTGCGCTGGCGGGCGATGTGGCCAATACGGGGCTGATCGAAGTGCCGATGGGGACCACTCTGCGCGAAGTGGTCTATGGCGTCGGCGGCGGGATCAAGGACGGCAAGCGGCTCAAGGCGGTCCAGACCGGCGGTCCGGCGGGCGGTTGTATGCCGGAATCGGCCCTGGATACGCCGATCGATTACGATTCATTGGCCGCGGCCGGCAGCATCATGGGCAGTGGCGGGATGATCGTGATGGACGAGGACAATTGCATGGTGAACGTGGCGCGGTTTTTCATCGAGTTCACCCAGGACGAGTCCTGTGGCAAATGCACGCCCTGTCGGGAAGGGACCAAGCGCATGCTGGAAATCCTGACGCGGATCACCGAAGGCAAGGGGGTGGAGGGGGACGTCGAGAAACTGCTCCGGCTGGCCGATACCGTCAAACGGTCGTCCCTGTGTGGGTTGGGGCAGGCCGCGCCCAATCCGGTATTGAGCACGATCCGCCATTTCCGGGCTGAATACGATGCGCATATCCGCGATAAACATTGCGCCACCGGAGCCTGCCGCACCCTGGTGCGGTACCTCATCCTCCCTGACAAGTGCGTGGGCTGTGGCGCCTGCAAACGGAATTGTCCGGTGGAGTGTATCACCGGCGAAGTCCGCAAACCGCATACCATCGACCAGGACCAATGTGTCAAATGCGGGCGCTGTTTCGATGTCTGTAAGTTTGATGCTGTGAAGAGGAATTAAGGAAATGAATCCCGAAAAGATCAAGTTGACCATCGACGGAAACGAGACGGAGGTGGCGGAAGGCGTGACCATCATGCAGGCCGCCGACCAGCTGGGGATCGAGATCCCCCGGTTGTGTTTCCACCCCCAATTGAGCGTCCAGGGTGCCTGCCGTATCTGCATCGTGGAAGTGGAGGGACAGCGGAACCCGGTGGCCTCCTGCGCCTTCCCGGCGGCGGAGGGGATGAAAGTGCGCACCTCCTCGCCCTTGTTGCGGCGCTTGCGCCGCGACATCGTCGAGTTGTTGCTCGACAATCATCCGCAGGATTGCCAGACCTGCGAACGCGATGGCCATTGCGAATTGCAGAAGTTGGCTTATAGTCTGGGCGTGCGCGAGCGCTTGTTCGCCGGTGAACGCAAGCGTTTCCCGCGCGACGAATCGTCGACGGCGGTGATTCGCGATCCGGAAAAATGCATTCTGTGCGGCCGGTGTGTGCGGGTGTGCCAGGAAGTTCAAGGCGTGACCAATTTGAGCCAGCAGACCCGCGGGTTCAAGAATGTGGTGGCGCCGGCGCACGGCCAGTCGATGGCCGATTCGGTCTGTATCCAGTGCGGACAGTGCATCAATGTCTGTCCAACCGCGGCGTTCGTGGAGCAGAGCTGTACGGATGAAGTGCTGGAGGCGCTGGCCAATCCCGATATACACGTGGTGGTCCAGACCGCGCCATCCATTCGCGCGGCCCTGGGGGAGGGGTTTGGATATGCGCCGGGGACGCCGGTGACGGGCAAGATGGTCACGGCCTGCCGCCTGATGGGATTCGACAAGGTGTTCGACACCAATATCGGGGCCGACCTGACGATCGTCGAAGAAGCGACGGAGTTTCTGGCCCGGGTCGCCAAAAACGAAAAACTACCGCTGATTACCTCCTGTTCCCCGGGGTGGATCAATTTCATGGAGCGGTTTTATCCGGAATTGATCCCGAACGCCTCGACGTGCAAGTCGCCCATGGGCATGTTGTCGACGCTTCTGAAAACCTATTATGCCGAAAAAGCCGGGATCGATCCCAAAAAAATCTTCGTGGTGGCCATCATGCCCTGCACCGCCAAGAAGTTCGAGGCGGCGCGGCCGGAACATCGGACGCCTTGGGGCGCACCTTATACCGATGCCGTGCTGACAACGCGGGAATTCATCTGGCTGGCGAAATCCCTGGGGGTCAACTTCCCCCGTTTGGGCGACGGCCAGTTCGATTCGCCCCTGGGGGTCTCCTCCGGCGCCGCCGATATTTTCGGGGCGACGGGCGGAGTGATGGAGGCCGCCCTGCGGACGGCGTATGAAAAGGTGACCGGCGAGACCCTGACGCACCTCGAATTTAACCAGGTCCGGGGTGTGGCGGGGGTGAAGGAGACGTCGTTGACACTCAAAGGGGTGACGATCAATATCGCGGTGTCCAATGGTCTGAACAATGCCAAGTACCTGATCAACCGGATCCTGTCCGGCGAAAAGACCTATCACATCATTGAGATCATGGCCTGTCCGGGCGGATGTGTGGCGGGCGGTGGCCAGCCCTATCCCCCGCAGGGCATGCACGTTCTGGATCCCGAGTTGGCGCGTTTACGCGCCCGCGCGTTGTATGCGATTGACGGGGCGAAAACCCTGCGCAAATCGCATGAAAATCCAGAAATTAAACAACTGTATGCGGAATTCCTGGGTGAGCCCAACGGACATAAATCCCATGAACTTCTGCATACCCATTACACGGCCAAAGAACCGCGAGGTGTCCGATGACCCCCCATGCACCGATATTGCCCGCCGACATCGTGGAGTACATCCAGACCTGCCGGCAAAAGGAACACAACTCCAGTTACCTGATCAGTGTCCTGCAAAAACTGCAACAGCACTCCGGGTATCTGACCCCGGAACAACTGGATGCCGTGTCGCAGTTGATGCAAATTCCCGCTGCGAAGGTGACGGGAGTGGCGACCTTCTATCACTTTTTCAAGTTCCAGCCGCCGGGCAAGCACAAGATCACGGTGTGCATGGGGACGGCCTGTTATGTTCGTGGTGCCGCGAAAGTGCTTGAACGGTTCAAGGAAAGCCTTAAAATTAAAGACGGTGAAACCACGCCGGATCGGTTGTTTTCGATTGAATGCGCCCGTTGCCTCGGCGCGTGCGCCCTGGCGCCGGTGGTGGTGGTGGATGAAAAAGTTTACGGTAATGTCAAGCCCGGAGAAGTTCGCAAGATCCTGACCGATTATCAGTGACCCGGAGGGGTCGCGCAGAAAAGGAAGCCCGCATGGATCATCCCATCAAAGTGCTGATCGTCGATGACGACCCGGCCTTTGTGGAATCCATCGCTGATTTGCTCGAGGCATTCGGGTACGAGGTGTCCCGGGCTTTTGACGGAACGGAAGGGGTGACCCGGGCGCGTGAAGTCCGGCCGGATGTGATGATCCTGGATGTGATGATGAGCACGGAAACCGAGGGGTTCGAGACCGCCCGGGCGGTGCGTGAAATTCCTGAATTACAAGGAATGGGCGTGGTGCTCGTGACCGGGGTGACGGCGACCTTGAAGTTGCCGCAGGGCCTGGCGCCGGACGATACGTGGTTGCCGGTCGATCGGGTTTTGGAAAAACCGATCAGTCCCGATCGGTTGATCAAGGAAATTGAACGGGTGGTTGAAAAGAAAAGGGGAGGTCGCGTAGTATGACCGTGAAACGGCGAATTCTGGTGGTGGATGACGATGTCGATTTTGTCGCCGCCAACAAGGCTCTATTGGAAGCATCCCAGTACGAGGTGCTGACCGCGAACGATGGGGCGGAGGCGGTGGCCCTGGCCCTGGCTCAGCGGCCCGATTTGATCCTGCTCGATGTCATGATGAAATCCGATACCGAGGGGTTCGACGTATCCCGCAAGATCCGGGAAATTCCCGATATCCAGCGCATCCCGGTGATTCTGCTGACCGGGATCCGGCGGGCGATGAATCTGCCCTTTAAATTCGAGCCGGACGAGGAATGGTTGCCGGTGGCGCGGATTCTCGAGAAACCGGTAGCCCCGGAAAAAATGCTCGCCGTCATCAAGGAGATGTTGGTCTGATACAACGGTTTGGCGCGCCGGGCGTGCCGTTGATTCAAAGCCTGCGGCAAGGGTTGTGAAAACCTGCGCGCAAGGGCGGAAGACCGGGAAATGGGTCCACTTCCGCCGCAGGGCGGGGTGGGCCTTTTTGGCTTATTGAGGAGAAGATCATGAGTGAACGACGGATTGGTTTTGTCGGAATCATCATTGAAAACCGGATTGAAGCCGGCGAACGGGTCAATGCGATATTGGCCGGGCACGGCGATCATATCGTTGCCCGGGTCGGGATCCCCTATCGGGAACGAAACTGTTGTGTGATGACGTTGGGGATCGATATGACCACGGATGAATTGGGGGTCCTGACCGGCCAATTGGGCATGATTCCCGGCATTTCGGTCAAATCGGCTCTGTCCAAGGCGGATGCTCTGAAACATACAAACGGCTAAACCGGGAGATTCCGGATGGTTCGGACTGAAAAGGATTTATTGGGGGTACGGGAATTGCCGGCGACGGCACCGTGGGGGATTCATACCCTGCGGGCACTCGAAAATTTCCCCCCCACATTGGGGCCGGTCCATCCGGCGCTGATCCGCGCCCTCATCCGGGTCAAGCGGGCTTGTGCGCGGACCAATGCCGAACTGGGTTTTCTGGATGCGGACCGGGCGGCCGCGATCGAGGCCGCCTGTTTGCGATTGCTGACCGATCCGCCGTCCGACGCCTTCCCGCTCGATGCCCTCCAGGGCGGAGCCGGCACCTCGACCAACATGAACCTGAACGAGGTGATTGCCAACCTGGCGCTCGATCATCTGGGCCGGACGCGGGGCGACTATGCCGGGGTGGATCCATTGGACCATGTCAATCTACACCAATCGACCAACGACGTGTATCCGACGGCCTTGAAAATTGCCGCCCTGGAGGCTCTGCGGGATCTGGGGGGCCGGTGCGCCGGATGGCAAGGCATGTTGCAGCAACGCGAAAAGGATTTTGCCGCCCTGATCATTCCGGCCAGCACCGAACGGGTGGATGCCGTGCCGATCACGCTGGGCGCCCAGTTCGGATCATTCGCCGAGGCGGTGGCGCGCGACCGTTGGCGCACCGTGAAATGTACCGAGCGTTTGCGCACGGTCAATCTGGGCGGAACGGCGGTGGGGACGGGTTTGACCGCACCCCGCGAATACATTTTCCGGGTGGTTGAAAACCTGCGTGAGGAAACGGGACTGGCCCTGGCCCGGGGTGAAAACCTGATGGATCAGACCGCCAATACGGATGCGTTTGTCGAGGTGTCCGGAATTCTCAAAGCCTGCGCCTGCAATCTGGTGAAGATTTCCGATGATCTGCGATTATTGAGTCAGCGGGAATTTATCCGCCTGCCGGCGGTTCAAGCGGGCTCTTCGATCATGCCCGGCAAGGTTAACCCCGTCTTGCTGGAATACGCGATCCAAGCCGGTCTGAAAGTCCAGGCGAATGATCTTTTGGTGGCGGACTGCGCCTCGCGGGGATCCCTGCAGATTTGTGAATTTATCCCGTTATTGGGCCATGCGTTGTTGGAATCGCTGACGATCTTGTCGGGTGCGATCGACCGTTTGATTCCGTTTGTCGGAAAGATTACGGCCCAGCCTGAGCGCTGTCGGGCGGCGCTCGATTTAAGCGTGGGGCTATTTGCCGTATGGGTTCCGGAGGTCGGTTATGCACAGGCCGGGGCCTGGGCGGCGGAGTATGTCGCCGATCCGCGCGGTTCGGTGCGCGATTTTTTGGTCAATAAATTGGGCGAAGTCCGCGTGACGGAAGCGCTGACCCCCGAGCGGTTGACGGCCTTGGGCTATGGGGCCGGCCGGAAAGGCGGTTCGCCATGAGCGGGGTGTCGCGCGGCAATCGGTTGCACCTGGCCCTGATGGGCCGGACGAATGTCGGCAAATCGACTTTTTTGAATTTTCTGGCTGGCCAGGATGTTGCGGTGACATCGCCCCTGCCGGGAACCACGACGGATGTGGTCGAAAAAACAATGGAACTGTCCCCCTTGGGTCCGGTGGTTTGGCTGGATACGCCGGGTTTGGAGGATACCACAGCATTGGGGCCCCAACGTATGGAGCGGACCCGGCGGGTGTTTGACCGCGCGGATGTGGTGGTGTTGCTGCGGGAATGGGGGGACGAGACTCCCGCGGAAACCGGAGCCCGGCAGGAGGCGGAGCGGCGTCAGATTCCGGTGGTGACGGTCTACACCAAGGCGGACCTGAATCCGCCGCCTCCGGGGGTGGATGCGCCGGTTTGTTCCGCCCTGGACACCGGATCGCGTGAATCCTTTCTGGCGCGCCTTAAAACGGCATTGCTGGCCGTGTGCCCGGACTCTTTTCTTAACCCGCCCGCCCTGGTCGGCGATCTTTTGCCGGCCGGTGGGCTCATGGTTTTGGTGGTGCCGATCGATTTGCAGGCGCCCAAAGGTCGGTTGATCTTGCCGCAGGTTCAAGCTTTGCGGGATGCTTTGGATCACGACGCCGCGATTCTGGTGGTCAAGGAGCGGGAATATGCGTCGGCTTTGGACCGGCTGAAAGAACCGCCGTCCTTGGTGGTCTGTGATTCCCAAGTGGTCTTGAAGATGGTGGCCGACACACCGGCGGAGGTGCCTTGCACTACGTTTTCGATTCTGATGGCGCGCATGAAAGGCGATTTGGCCCAGTTGGCGGAAGGGGCGGCGGCGCTCGACCATTTGCTCCCCGGCGACCGGATTCTCATTGCGGAATCCTGCAGTCATCATGCCTTGGAGGATGATATCGGGCGGGTCAAAATTCCCCGGTGGATTCGCCAATATGCCGGGGTGGCTGTGGATGTGGAGAGTTGCGCCGGACAGGATTTCCCCGGGGATCTGCACCGATACCGTTTGGTGGTGCAATGCGGCGGGTGCATGCACAACCGGCGTACGATGTTGACGCGGATCGAACAATGCCGGGCGGCCGGGGTGGCGATTACGAATTATGGGGTCTGCATTGCCAAGACACAGGGCGTTCTGCGGCGGGTTCTGTCGCCCTTTCCGTTTGCACTGTTGGCCTATGATAACGCTCTTGCGAGGGCAGAAACGAGATGACCATGACGACGACGGGCACACACTCGCGGGCCGGAGACGACAAAAAATCCTTCATCCCCGCGGCGGAGATCGACCGGTTGTTGGCGGAAACCCGGGCTCCGGAGCCGGCATTGATCCGCGATATCCTGGCGAAAGCGCGGAGCAAACAACGCCTGGAATTGCGCGAAACGGCGGCCCTGATCCGGATCCAGGATCCCGAGCAAACCGCGGCGATTTTCGATACGGCCCGAGCCTTGAAGCAGGCTGTTTACGGCAACCGGATTGTCCTCTTTGCGCCGCTGTATATCGGAAATGACTGCATCAATGACTGCGCCTATTGCGGCTTCCGATCTTCCAATCCCTCCGTTGAAAGGGCGACCTTGACCCCGGCTTTGTTGACCGGCGAGGTGGATGCCCTGCTGGCCAAAGGGCACAAGCGCCTGATTCTGGTGTTTGGCGAGCATCCGCGCTACAACCCCGAATTCATCGCCGATACGGTTCGCCAGGTTTATGCCCGCCGGGTGGGCAACGGCAATATCCGCCGGGTGAACATCAATGCGGCGCCGATGGACGTTGCGGGATATCGGACGGTCAAGGCGGCAAAAATCGGGACCTACCAGATCTTTCAGGAAACCTACCATGAGGAGACTTACCGGTCGGTTCATCCGCGGGGCCCGAAATCGGATTTTCTGTGGCGGCTGTATGGCTTGGACCGGGCGATGGAGGCGGGGATCGACGATGTGGGAATTGGGGCGTTAATGGGCCTCTATGACTGGCGCTTCGAGGTATTGGGTCTGCTGAGCCATACCCTGCACCTGGAGGAACGTTTCGGGGTGGGGCCCCATACGATTTCTTTTCCCCGGATCGAGCCCGCGGTGGGGACGGTTTTTGCGGATCGTCCACCGCAACGGGTGCCGGATGCCGATTTCAAGAAATTGGTGGCGATTCTCCGTCTGGCGGTGCCGTACACCGGTTTGATTCTGACTTGTCGGGAATCGGTGGCATTGCGCAATGAAATGCTGGAGTTCGGGGTGTCCCAGATCGACGGGGGCTCGAACATCGGGATCGGCGCCTATGCCGCCGAGGCCGGCGGGGATGCTTATGTCCGCAGTCAATTCAAGCTGGGCGATCAGCGGACGCTGGATGAAGTGATATTGGAACTGTGCCGCGCCGGGATGATCCCTTCCTTTTGCACCAGTTGTTACCGGATGGGGCGGACGGGTCAGCATTTCATGGAATTCGCCGTGCCGGGGTTCGTCAAACAGTTCTGCACCCCGAACGCCGTCCTGACTTTTTTGGAATACCTGCTGGATTATGCCGGACCGGAAACCCGCCAGGCCGGCCTGGCGCAAATTGACCGGGAGTTGGCCCGCATCCCCCCGGGTCCGGCCAAGGATCACTTGAACGCCGCGATGGCCAACTTGCGCGCCGGCGAAAGGGATTTGTGTTATTAGCGGCCCAGCGCCGTTAGCCCTGAATTTTGCATTTCCCGGCTTGACGTCAGGCGGGGTGGGGGGGTATAAATAAGAGCTCTTTTTGCAAGAGGCATGAAGATTCCGGTGCGGGACGACCGCCCGGTGATTTATAACACAACTCAGGAGGACCGATCATGGCGATTAAAGTGGGTATTAATGGTTTTGGACGGATTGGCCGCATGGCTTTTCAGGCGATTTGTGACCAGGGTTTGCTCGGCAAGGGCATCGACGTGGTCGCGGTGGTCGATATTTCGACCGATGCCTCCTATTTCGCCTACCAGATGAAATACGATTCGATTCACGGCAAGTTCAAACACGCCGTTTCCGTCGAAAAGAGCGATCCCGCCAAGGAAGAATGCGATGTTTTGGTCGTGAACGGTCAGAAGATCAAGTGCGTGATGGCGACCAAGGATCCGGCCCAGCTTCCCTGGAAGCAATTGGGCGTCGAGTATGTCATCGAGTCCACCGGCTTGTTCACGGATTCCGAGAAGGCCAAGGGCCATCTCGCCGCGGGCGCCAAGAAGGTGATCCTGTCCGCTCCGGGCAAGGGCGAAGTCAAGACCCTGGTGGTCGGTGTGAACGAAAAGGAATACGACACTGCCAAGCACAACATCGTTTCCAACGCTTCCTGCACGACGAACTGCCTGGCCCCGGTGGTGCATGTCCTGCTCAAGGAAGGCTTGGGCATCGAGACCGGGTTGATGACGACGATTCATTCCTATACCGCGACGCAGAAGACCGTGGATGGTCCCTCGAAGAAGGACTGGCGCGGCGGTCGGGCGGCGGCGGTCAATATCATTCCGTCCTCGACGGGCGCGGCCAAGGCGGTGGGCGAAGTATTGCCCGCGACCAAGGGCAAGCTGACCGGGATGTCGTTCCGGGTTCCGACCGCGGATGTGTCGGTTGTCGATCTGACGTTCCGGACCACGAAGGATACTTCGATTGAAGAGATTGACAAGATGATGAAGGCGGCCTCGCAGACGTATTTGAAGGGCATCCTGGGCGTGACCGAGGAGGAATTGGTTTCGACCGATTTCATCCATGACGATCGCTCCTCGATCTACGACTCGCTGGCGACCCTGCAGAATAATCTGAAGGGCGAGAAGCGGTTCTTCAAGGTTGTGTCCTGGTATGACAATGAATGGGGTTATTCGAATCGCGTGATCGATCTGTTGCGATTCATGGCCAAGGCGGATGGCGTGAAGTAAGCCGGTTCCGCGGACAGGCTGTCGATCGATGCACGGGGCGGGCGCTGCGGTCCGCCCCGTGTGGTATCGGAAGGAGTGGGAGCGATGAACAAAAAAACGTTGCGGGATGTGGGCGTCAAGGGCAAGCGCGTCATCATGCGGGTGGATTTCAATGTGCCGCAGGACAAGGCGACCGGTGCCATCACGAATACCAAGCGGATTGAGGCGGCCCTGCCGTCCATCCGGCATGTGCTGGACCAGGGCGCATCGGTGGTGCTGATGAGTCACCTGGGTCGACCGGATGGCCAGGTGATCGCCAAGTTTTCCCTCAAGCCCGTGGCCGAGGCGTTGGAAAAGTTGCTGGGCAAGCCGGTTAAATTTCTTCCGGATTGCGTGGGACCCGCGGTGGAAGCCGCGTGTGCGGTCGGTACGGTCAAGCCCGGCGATGTGATCCTGCTCGAGAATCTCCGGTTCCATATCGAGGAAGAAGGCAAGATCAAGAACGAGGACGGCACCTCGGTCAAGGCGGATCCCAAAGCGGTCGAGGCGTTTCGCGCGAGCCTGAGCCGGTTGGGCGATGTGTATGTCAATGACGCTTTTGGCACGGCGCATCGAGCTCATTCCTCGATGGTCGGCGTGAATTTGCCCGAAAAGGTGGCGGGTTTTCTGATGGAGGCTGAGTTGAAGGCCTTCACGGCTGTTTTGAATAATCCGAAGAGACCCCTGCTGGCTATTTTGGGCGGAGCCAAAATCGCGGATAAGATCCCGCTGATCAATAATTTGCTCGACCTGGCCGACGAGATCATCATCGGCGGCGGCATGGCGTTCACCTTTAAAAAAGTGCTCGATAACATGGAAATCGGTGCGAGCCTTTTCGATGCGGAAGGGGCCAAAACAGTGAAAGACCTGATGGCCAAGGCGGCGGCCCAGAAGGTTAAAATTCATCTGCCGGTGGATTATATTTGCGGCGATAAATTTGCCGAGGATGCCCAGGTCATGGCGGCCGACGATGCGTCCGGCATCAAGGCCGGCTGGTTGGGGCTGGATGTGGGGCCGAAATCGAACGCGATTTTCTGTGAGGCCATTGCCCGGGCCAAAACCATTGTTTGGAACGGTCCGGCGGGTGTCTTCGAATATGTGAAGTTCGCCACCGGTACGAAGGTGATGGCGGATGCGATTGCCAAGGCGACCGCGGCCGGGGCCATTACTGTGGTCGGTGGCGGCGACACGGCGACCGCGGCCAAAAAATTCAAGGTCGTCGACAAGGTCACCCATTGCTCAACCGGCGGCGGGGCGAGTTTGGAATTTCTGGAAGGCAAGGTGCTTCCCGGAGTGGCGGCTTTAAGCGACAAGGCGTGATTCGCACGCGGATCGATTGAACGACAAGGAGAGAACCGTGGGACGCAAACCGATAGTGGCGGGCAACTGGAAGATGAACAAGACGGCCTCGGCGGCCGGTCCTTTGGCGGCGGCGGTGGTTAAGGAAGTGGCGGGCGTTGAAGCCGAAGTGGTGCTGTGCCCGACCTTCATCGCACTGGGAGCGGCGTCGGCGGCGATCCGGGGATCGGCCGTTAAATTGGGCGCCCAGAACCTGCATTGGGAAAAAGACGGCGCATTCACGGGCGAGATCTCCGCGGATATGCTGAAGGATGCCGGTTGCACGCATGTGATTGTCGGGCATAGCGAGCGACGGGCCTATTTTCATGAAACGGATGCCGATGTGAATCGCAAAACGCAGGCCGCCCTGGCGGCCGGCCTGACCCCGATTGTGTGTGTCGGCGAAACCCTGGTGGAGCGGGAGTCGAATCGGATGGAGACGGTCATCCGGCGCCAGGTTTTGGAGGGTTTGGCGGGATTGGGGACCGGGTTGGGTTCCGTGGTGGTGGCCTATGAACCGGTCTGGGCGATCGGCACGGGGCGGACGGCTTCCCCCGCGCAAGCCCAGGAAGTGCACGCGCTCATCCGCGCCCTGTTGACGGAGATGGGCGGCGCGGCGGTGGCGCAAACGATCCGGATTCAATATGGGGGCAGTGTCAAGGCGGCCAATGCGGCCGAGTTGTTCGCCCAACCGGACATTGACGGCGGGTTGATTGGGGGCGCGGCGCTGGATGCGGTTTCGTTCGGGGCGATTGTCAAAGCGGCGCGAATTAAAGCCTGATTTACGAGAGAGAGGACGTTATGGGTTTTCTAAAAGTATTGCTGGTTGCGATTGAGTTTTTTACGGCTATTTTACTGATCGCCGTCATCCTCGTTCAGAAATCGAAGGACGAGGGTTTGGGTTTGGCCTTTGGGGCGGGGGTTGGGGAGTCCCTGTTCGGATCCCGGGCGGGAAACGTGCTGACCAAGATTACGATCATTTTGACCCTGGTTTTTCTGCTAAACACCCTGTTCCTCGGGATGATTTCGTCGAAATCGAAGGAACGGTCTGTGGTTGATCGTCTGCCGGATCAGCCGATGAATACCCAGCCGTTGTTGCCGACGACCACGCCGGTAACACCCGAGAACTCTCCGGTTGAAAGTCCGGCGCCGTATGTTCCCGCTGAAATGCCTGCGACCCCGGCTTCGGAATCTGCGCCGATGGCCCCGGTCGCGGCTCCAGTTCCCGCGCCATATGGGGTGGGCCTCGGGTGTTCGATGGAGGGACGGTCTCTGTGCCTTCATCATTCAGGGGAGCGTGAACGATCCTGAAAACGATTCCGACCCCGATGAAAGCGATCTTGCGCGTCACTCCCAATAACCGGAATCTGCCCCTGCCTGGGTCTGAAACCGGTTCCGTTCAGGGAGCGGGGCTATTCCTAAAGGGGCTAGTCGGAGTACTGGCCATGGGGTGGGCCTGCCTATCCCCACTCCGCGCGGAAGAATCGGTTTTTTACAGTGAAGCCTCCAGGATCTGTGGGTTTGATCCCGTCCGGGTGGTGGATGTGGCATCGATTCTGGCCATTGGCAAGATGTATGAAGGCCTTTACCAGGTGGCCTACGAAGCGCGACCCTACCGCGTGGAACCCTGCCTGGCGGCGGCCTTGCCGTCTATTTCGGACGACGGGTTGACCTTGACGATTCCCCTCCGGGTCGGTATCCGATTTCAGGATGATCCCTGTTTCAAGGGCACGGGCGGGAGAGGGCGGGAGGTGACCGCCGCTGATTTTGTTTACGCCTTCAAACGGTTGGCGGATCCCGCCTACCGGTCGCCCGGGTTCGGTTTTTTCCGGGGACGATTGAGAGGTTTTGATGAATTTCGCGCCGGGATGGAACTCGATCCGGTGGGGGGATATGAGCGGTCCATCGCGGGTATTAGCGCGCCCGACCGGCATACGCTTCGTCTGGAATTGACGCGGCCCTGGCCTCAGGCGTTGTGGGTGCTCAGCATGCACTTCACCTATGTCGTGCCGCCGGAGGCGGTGGCTTATTACGGCGATCAAATTATTTATCATCCGGTGGGAACCGGTCCCTTCCGATTGGCAGCATGGCGTCCCAATTACCGGATGGAATTTGTCCGCAACCCGGAGTGGCAGCGGGCCGGACGGTTTGAGCCTCATCCCGGTCCGGACGGTCGCCCCCAGCCGCTGTTGGACCGGATTGTGCAGTATGTGATCGGCGATCCCTCGACCCAGTGGATGCTGTTTTTGAAGGGACGGTTGGATGTGTCGGGCATTTCCCGCGATCAATGGGATGCCGTGGTTACGCCTGACGGGCAACTTCAGCCGGAATTTTCCGGACGGGGCTGGCGGTTGTATCGGGCGCCGGCGTCGGAGGTTTCGTATATCGGCCTGAATTATGACGATCCGGTTTTGGGCACCAACCGGATTTTGCGCCAGGCCCTGACCGCCGCTTTCGATCGGGATTTGTGGGGGAAATTTTTTGGCGCCCGGATGGTTCCCGCCGGAGGGCCCCTGCCGCCGGATATCGAGGGGTATCGCCCCGGTCAAGCCGGGCCGCCGGACCTGGCCCGGGCGCGTGAACTGCTGGCGCAGGCCGGGTACCCGGGCGGGCGCGATCCCGCGACCGGGCGGCGGTTGCAGTTGACCCTCGACTTGGGATCGACCGATCCGGAAGTGCGCGAAGCAGTGGAGTTGCTGGTCGATTTCATGGCCCGGGTCGGCCTTTCAATCCAACCCGCCTATTATAATTGGCCGGTGTTTTTAGCCCGGATCGAACGCGGCGACAGCCAGATGTTCTGGCTGAGTTGGCAGGCCGACTATCCGGATCCGGAAAATTTTCTGCAACTTTTTTATGGGCCGAACGCCTCGCCCGGGGTCAACCGCGGCAATTTTCGTGATCCCGCCTATGATCGGGACTATGAGGCGATGATGGTTTTGCCGCCGGGTCCCGCGCGGCGGCAGGTGATCGACCGGATGATGGATCGGTTACAGGAGGAGTGTCCCTGGATTTTTCTGCATCATCGGGTGAGCGCCACGGTGGTTCAGCCCTGGGTGACCCATTGGCGTCCCCATGATTTCCCGTATGGCCTGTTTAAATACTACGGGGTCGATCCGGTCCTTCGCCGGGGGAGCGCGCCATGAACGGCGAACTGGCCCGATATATCGGTCGACGGGTTCTGCAAATGATTCCGACCCTGCTGGGCGTGATCCTGGTGACCTTTATTCTGTTCAATGTTGTGGGGGGGAGTCCGGCCACCCAGGTTTTGGGAAAAAGCGCCGGGGTTCGCGATTTGGATGAGTATGACCGGCAACGCGGATTCGATCGGCCCCTGTTCTGGGGGCACTGGGCGCGGACCCGTCTGTTTCATCCGGGGCAATGGGGCCAAGGGGCGGCGGGATTATGGCGGGGCGAAGGCTTGGAGTGGGGGGTTGGCGAAGGCGGACCGCGGCTCAAAATCAGTCGATTCGCGGTCGTGCCGCTGGCGTTTGAGCCGGCGCCCGACCTGGGATATCGCTGGGAATTTCGAGGGCGGATGACCCCGGGCGCCACCGCTGAATGGGTTGGCTTGGAGGGCGGACGGGAAATCGGGCGGCGGAGTTTCTCCGCGGGATCGGGCCGCATGTCCTTTGATTTCAGGACTCCGGCGGAGGGTCGGGAGTTGCATTTTGAGGTGCGGGTGGCGGGGGGGACTTTGGAGCTGGAGCGGCCGGTTTTACGCCGGGCATTAATCCATCCCTGGGATTCCCAACTCGGTCTCTACCTGGCGCAAATTGCCCGGCTCGATTTCGGTGAATCCGTGTCGACGCATCAAAAGGTGAGCCGCCTTTTATGGGAGGGGTTGGGCCCGTCACTGGCGTTGGCCATTCCCATATTTCTGATCAGTCTGACGGTTTCCGTCGCGCTAGCCCTGTTGTGCGCCTATACCCGCGATCGGTGGCCGGACCGGATGATCGTGGTACTCGCCGTGGCGCTGATGAGTCTGAACTATCTGGTTTGGATTGTGTTGGGCCAATACGGGCCGGCTTTCCGCTGGGGGTGGTTCCCGATCTGGGGGTTCGAATCCTGGCGCAACCTGGTGTTGCCGGTCGGGATCGGCGTATTGTCGGGTTTGGGGACCCATGTCCGATTTTACCGGACCGTGATGTTGGATGAGATTCATCGGGATTATGTGCGGACGGCGTTTGCCAAGGGATTGAGCGAAGGGCAGGTCTTGTTTGGGCATGTTTTAAAAAATGCCGCGGTGCCGATCATCACCAATGCCGTGATGGCGATTCCATTTTTGTATACGGGGAATCTCTTGTTGGAGAGCTTTTTTGGGATTCCGGGGTTGGGCGGCATCAGCGTCAACGCGATCAACTCGTCCGATTTTGACGTGATCCGCGCCGTGGTTTTGATCGGTGCCGTGCTCTATGTGACCGCCAATCTGGTGGCGGACCTGTGCTATGCCTGGGTGGATCCGCGGGTGCGACTCGGATGATAACTAACCCAATAAATTCGGAGATGACGCCAGGTCTTCGGGCGCTGATGCGTCGGCTGTGGGGGGAACGGCGCGCCCGCGGGTGCCTGGTGGTGGTGGGGATTTTTATCCTGGCGGCCGCCTATGGGGAAGGGGTCTATCGGGTGGCCCAATGGCGCGATGCGACGCCCGCTTATCAGCGGACCCATCTGACGGAACGCTATTTGCCGCCCAGCCCCTTTCGGGACCCCTTTGGCCAGGCCCGGCAGGCCGATGCGCAGACGATGTGGCAGACGGTGGCCGGTGGACTGCGCGCACTGGTGCATCATCCGTTGGGAACCGACAATCTGGGGCGCGATGTGCTTCAGCGATTGGTGCAGGGGGCGCGGATTGCCTTTCTGGTCGGGGTGGTGACGGCGCTGATTGCGATTCCCATCGGCGCGTTGCTGGGGTGTTTGGCGGGGTATTTCGGAGGGCGGACCGATGATGTCATTGTCTGGTTGTATTCAACGGTCGCCTCCATGCCGGGCCTGCTGTTTATTTTAGCGATTGCGATGGTTGTGGGCAAGGGCTTGCTGGGGGTTTATTTGGGGATCGGGCTGACCACCTGGGTGAGCTTGTGCCGGTTGATGCGGGCGGAAGTCTTGAAGCATCGCGACCGCCCTTATGTGGTGGCGGCCCGGGCCTTGGGGTTGGGGCCGATGCGGATCCTGTTCCGGCATATTTTTCCCAATGTGTTTCATCTGGTCATCATCACCTTTTCCTTGCGTTTCCCGGCGGCGGTGGGGACCGAGGTGTTCTTGAGTTTTTTGGGGATTGGCGTGCAGGGCGAGCCCTCCTGGGGCGTGATGATCGGCAACGCCCGCCTGCGCTTATGGCAGGGGATGTGGTGGGAAATGACGTTTGTCACCCTGGCGATTTTTGCGGTGGTTTTGGCCTTTAATCTGTTGGGCGATGCGTTGCGGGACGCTCTGGATCCGAGACTGCGAACACGGGAAAATTAGGGTCTCCCGCCCTCTGTCCGCCGCACCACGGGGCGCTATCGGATCACCCCGCCGACCCTGGAACCGGCCGCATCCCGTATTTTCAGGAACATCGGTGCGGGGTTGATTTGCTGGGTGTGCCAGGTCATGAAGAATGACGCAAACGAAATGAAGGGGCCATACGCATTCCCGGCGGCGAGGGTTGTCATCTCAGGAACCACGGTCCTTCATGTTTCGAATCTCTCAACTGTCTTTCACCCGTTGGGGGACAGGACCAGAGCGGCCAGGCGACTGGCGCCGTTCGGGATGGAGAGACGAAGGGCTGCCTCGCGCAGGGCGGTGCGACGGTCCGGGTGACGCACAAGATTTTCGATGAATTCCGCAAGCCGTTCGGCGGAGGCCTGTGCTTGGGGAATCCATTCCGCCGCTCCGGCTTCGGTCATGGCGCGGGCATTGGCCGACTGGTGGTCGCGGGCGGCCTCCGGGTAGGGGATCAAGAGCGCGGGCAGGCCGCAGGCCAGTAATTCAGCACAAGACGCTGCTCCGGCCCGGCTGATGGCGAGGTCGGCCCGAACATAGAGGGACGGCATGTCCTGGTGGAAGGCGTGGACCTCGTGAGAAACGCCCGCCTGCGCATAGGCGGTGGCCAGCGGTTCCGCGTCCTGACGTCCCGAAAGATGAATAATATGAACCGGTATTCCTTTTCGATGCAGGGCGATGACGGCATCGCGGACGGCCTCATTCAGCCGATGGGCGCCTTGACTCCCCCCCATGGCCAGAACGGTCAGGCCAGCGTTGGGGTCTTTGGGGGATGGGGGATGGGGAAGGGTCTCAAATCCTGCCCTCAAAGGCACGCCGGTGGCGACGACGTTCGGATGCGACAGATGGCTCCGACAGGAATCGAAGTTGACGGCGACTGTCCGGGCGAAGTGGCTGAGGAAAAGAGTGGCCCGGCCCGGGATGGCATTGCTTTCGTGCAATATCACCGGAATCCGGCGCAGTCGGGCAGCTAGCACGGGGCCGACCGAAGAATAACTCCCCATGGCCAGCATCCGATCCGGTCGGTTCTTTCCAAGCAATTGAAAACAGCGCTGAACCGCACGGCACATCTTGAAGAAGGCCATCCATTTGCGAACTGGATTCCCGCTAAAACCTTGGGCGGGAATGGTTTGAACCGGACCGGACCAGACGGAAGTAACGGTATTTTCGATCTGCTGGCCAGCCAGCCAGAGGGTGACTTCGTGTCCTTGACCTTGAATTTCCCGGGCGGTGGCGAGTCCGGGAAACGTATGGCCACCTGAGCCGCCGCAGGCAACGATGATTTTCATGGTTATTTCCGGGGATTTATTTGCGGTACGGAGGGCGATGTCGGAAGTCGGCAACCGAGGCCATACAGGAGGGTCAGGACATCCGTCCGGGTGACGGTTTTGGAATTTGCCTGGCTGGACCCTGACGCGAGCGTTTCCTTGACGATGAACTCCAGCGAGTCGGAGATATCCACGCCTTCGAGCGGGGACCGGATGCTGAAATCGGCCAGACGTTGCTGGATGGCGGTAACGGCATCGGCTCCGAGCAGGCCCGAGAGGCGGTCATATTTATCACCGAGGGTGGGGCGGTTCAGGTCCAAGGCGAGGGGCAGGCAGAGCGCGCAAATCCGGCCGTGGGGAATTGAAAAAAGACTTCCGAGCGGGTGGGCGATGCCGTGGACCACACCCAACCGGGCCAAGGAGAGGGCCATTCCGCCCAAATAACTGCCGGTTAACAGGCCCAGGCGGTCGTCGTCGGTGGCGCACCCCTTAAAAACAACCGGCAAATACCGGTGGAGGAGGGAAATGGCCTCTACAGCGATTCCATCGCTGAAGGGGGTGGCATAGCGGCTGGCATAGGCTTCGATGGCCTGGGTGAGGGCGTCCATGCCGGAATCCGCGATAACAGGGGGGGGGCACCCGATCAGCAGGTTGGGATCCAGAATGACGCATCGGGGCATCCAACGGGGGTCGCGAATCGATTTTTTACGATGATCGCCGGGATGGATCAGGACTGCATTGACAGTGGCCTCCGAACCGGTTCCGGCGGTGGTCGGGGCGGCGAGGAAAAACGCGCCCCGGCCCGGCACCGGAGTGCGGCCGTAGAAACAATCGATGAGCGCAATCGACGGGTGGGGGAACATGGCGGCGACGGTTTTGCCCGCGTCGAGCGCGCTTCCGCCGCCGATT
>CAZCDO010000058.1:0-1010 GCA_964497135.1 uncultured Verrucomicrobiota bacterium | reverse complement strand
GCACGCTGCCGCCCCCAACCGCGGCAATCCAGTCGATTTTCAAGGAGCGGACCGTCTGGAGGAGTTGATCGAGTTGATCCAGGGTAGGTTCGCCCCCCGGATGGACGGCGAGGCTCAAGGCGACGTTGGGCGGGGTCAGGCTGGACAGGGTAGCGGCTAGGCCGGATTTGACGGAACTCTGCCCGACGACGAGGAGTCCACGGGTACCCCAAGGGTGGGCGGCATCGAATAGGGCGCGAATACGGCCGACGCCGGAGAGCGTAGTCGGGGGCAAATTCAAGGGGTCGGGAAGGAAGGGGGGGGTCATAGGGCGACGCCTCTAAACGGCGCTCTTGCGCGCCTACTACGAACGCATGCTGGTTCCCGCTCGTAGTAGCGCCGTGTGAGGCGCGTTTTTTGGGGAGAACGGATGGGGTTGGGATTGTTCACTAACGCCTTATCGCTGAGTCGGTTGTGTAACCCAGAGGGGAGTGTGGGCGAAGCCCAACTTACGTGTAAGACATTATCACTGCAACGATTTCCATGTCAATATTGCCCGTATTGATGACGGAGTGTTCGGCGCCATTGCCGGTCAGGATGGAATCGCCGGCGGAAATGGGGGTTTTCTGGTTGCCATCGTCAAGGAGGCCCGACCCGGAGAGGATAACGAAAAGTTCGTCTTCGTTTTCATGCTTATGGATGCCGATACTGGCGCCGACATGGACGGTGAGTTGGGCGCAAAGACGGGTTTTGGCGATGATTTCGTCCGGAACGAACATGTGGCGGACCGTCACTTTTCCGGTGCCGCCACGCATGTTTTCACGAACTTCGCATCTCATTTCATGGCGTTTACGAAGAAGGGGATGTTTTTTCATCGGGAGACCTTTCACGTTATGGCTGTCAGCGGGTTGGGAAGAACGACCAGAACTTAACATCTTACCGGGGGGGATTCAATTTTAAATTGATTTTGGGCGTGCCCCGATCATCGCGTAGCGATGACAAAACAGCGAAACAAGTGAATGGGGCGTTAA
>CAZCDO010000057.1:0-19820 GCA_964497135.1 uncultured Verrucomicrobiota bacterium | reverse complement strand
CTGCCCGACTCCGGGGGGGCGGGGACGTGTCAGGCAAGAATGCCTGACCTACTTGAGAGCCGGTTACGAAGTGCACCGAATCGCAGATGCGCCCCCCCCAATACATAGCCTCTGTTCTTTGGTTGACCCCGCGCCAGCTTGCGCTTAACATGAGACCCGTTTCCAAAGGTTTATACCCATGACCCATGCCATTGAAATCGACCACCTGTCGGTCTCCTTTCCGTCCCGATCGGGGCCGGATGTCGTCGCCCTCGATGACATATCCTTCCAGGTTGAGACCGGGCAGGTTTTTGGCTTTCTGGGACCCAATGGGGCCGGAAAAACAACGGCCCTGCATATCCTTCTGGGTTTCCTCTCCGCATCGGCTGGGACCGCCCGCATCTTCGGTTGCGATGTCCGCGCCTCCATCGCCCGGGAACGGATCGGCTTTCTTCCCGAACACCCCGATGCCTATCGGTTCCTGACCGGTCGGGAATCGCTCCTCGTCGCCGGCCGTCTCTTCCGCTTATCCCGCCCCATCCTGGCCGAGCGAATCGAGAAAGTCCTCGCCCTGACAGGTCTTCCGTCCGATATCGCCCGCCGCCCCATCGCCACCTATTCCCGCGGACAACGGCAACGGATTTGTCTCGCTCAGGCCTTGATCAACGAGCCCGATCTCCTGATCCTGGATGAACCCACCGGCGGACTGGATCCCCTCGGCCGCAGAGAAGTTCGCGCTCTGATTCAAAACCTCAAAGCAGCCGGCAAAACCGTCTTTTTCTCATCGCATGAATTATCCGAAGTCGAATTGGTCTGCGATCATATCGCCCTGCTCGCCCGCGGCCGGATCGTCGCCCAGGGCGCCGTTCACGACCTCATTCCGGATGGCGAACGGCTCGAACCCTATTTTCTCCGAATGGTGCAATCATGATTCCCACACTGACTCTCGCCCGCGTGGTTTGGTTGGAATTGCTCCGTCGCAAGGATTTCTATGTCCTGCTCTGTCTCCTGGCCGCCCTGTGCGCCGGACTGATATCCTTGGACATTTTTGGTCTGGGCGGTGTCGTCACGTTCATCAAGGATATCGGCCTGTTGGCCATCTGGATCCTCGTCTGGATCCTCACCCTGAACCTGAGCGTCCGGCAACTGCCTCGCGAAGAATCCCAGGGCACGATCTTTCCCCTCCTCGCAAAACCCATCTCCCGCCTCGAATTGATTGTCGGTAAATGGTTGGGATGCTGGTCAGCCGCCAGCTTTGCCGCCTTCTGTTTCTATGCCCTCCTCGCCGGAGTGGCCGCCCTCCAGGGAGGACCGTTCGCCCCGCTCGTCTTCGCCCAGGCTTTTCTGCTTCACTTGGCCGCCATTGCCATTCTGGCCGCCCTCGGCATCCTCCTATCCACCCGCCTGAATTCGGATGCCGCCGCCACGCTCGCCTACCTCGCCAGCGGCGCCTGCCTCCTGGTGATCCCGCAAATCCCCGTCGCCTTCGAAACCCTCGTTGGACCGCGTCGCGATCTGCTCCTCGCCCTCTATTTCGCCACCCCCCATTTGGAACTCTTCGACCTGCGCCGCCGCCTGGTTCACGACTGGGGTGCCATGCCCATCCAACCGTTCCTGGAGATCCTGATATATGGCGCCTTGATCACGATCCTCTTGCTGACCCTGACCTGGCTGGCCTACCGGCGCAAACGATTCGTGCGAGGCGATATTCTATGAAGCGCGGGCTCACCCCCCCCGCCCTGGTCGGGCTCATCCTGGGCGCCTGGCTCCTCGTTTTCACGCTCGCCAACCGCATTTTTATCCGCCTGCCCCCCGACACCTCCGCCCAGACCTCCCCCCTCTTCCAAATCCTCAATGCCGGCCGCACCGAAATCAGCGCTCATTTGTACCGCCGCGCCGATCTCTATTTTCACAAAGGCGTCGCCTTCACCCGCCCTCCCCCGATGAAGGGCGATCCCTTTCGCAAACTTCTCGATGTCGTCACGCCCGAATCAGTCGTCCATCTCGGGGGACAAAATATCCGCGAAATCATGCCCTGGCTCCGGTTCACCACCCGGATTGATCCTCATAATCTTGAAGCCTATCTCGTCACCGCCTTCTGGCTCTCTGAAGAAGCCCGCCGGCCGGATGTCGCCCAGGAAGTCCTCCGGGAGGGGCTTCGACTCAATCCGGGGGCCTATGCCCTCCATCTCGGCCGTGGCAAACTGTTCCTGCGCCAAAAAAATCCCGTTGCCGCCCTGCAATCCCTCTCCGCCGCCCTGCGCTGTTGGCCCCAATCCCCGATCCTCCTCGAACCCGACGATCTCAATTTCGACCGGGCGGAAATCCTCACCTATCGCGCCCTGGTTTTTGAGATGCTCGACCGCCCTGCGGATGCCATTCATGACCTTGAAGACGTCCTCTCCCTCTTCCCGGATCGCCACCTGTTCCGCGACCGCATCGCCGATCTCGCGGCTGGACGCAAAAGCCTCTCCTCCGCTTCCCGGATGGCCGACACCCTCCTGAAAACGCGCCCGGCCGATGACTCGCATCCCGGCCATGACGACGAGCACGAATCCCACGCGCATTAACCTGAAAAAAGTAGATCAACTACGGAATACTCAAAAGCCGCGCAAGAGTGCCTGACCTACAGGGGATCCGGTTGTGAAGCGTACTAATTCGGTGCTCCTTTAAGTTCTTGCATGAACCTGATTCGCGGTTTCGTAGGGCCTTCGCTCGTCGAAGGCCGTCTTTGTTCAGGCACGCCGACAAGCGGCGGCCCTACATGTCGGCAGCTGTACACCGAATTACAGATACACACACACCGATTCAGCCCCCCGAAAATAACTGGACTTCCGGCGATTTTTTCGGCCATAATGCCCCCATGTATCGGGCTTTTTTTAATCTTACGGATGCGCCGTTTAATATCACCCCCAATCCCCGATACCTCTTGATGACCCAGCATCACCGGGAAGCCTACAACGCCCTCATCTATGGCATTCAACAGCGCAAAGGGTTTATCCAACTCACCGGCGAAGTCGGTTCCGGCAAAACCACGCTGTGCCGCGCGGTGCTCGATTATCTCGGCAAAAGCGTCGATACGGCCTTGATCCTCAATCCCTCCCTGACCGAAACCCAGCTATTGCGGGCGATTCTTCACGATTTTGGAATTGAGGCCAAAGGCCGTGACCGCCTGGCTTACATCGAAAAACTCAACGAGTTCCTTTTGCAACGAACCAGCGAAGGCATGAATGTCGCCCTGCTGATCGATGAAGCCCAAAATTTATCGCCCCAGGTCATGGAACAGGTTCGCCTGCTCTCCAATCTCGAAACTGACAGCCATAAACTGATTCAGATCGTTCTGGCCGGCCAACCGGAACTGGATCAGCGCCTGTCCAGCCCTGAACTGCGTCAACTGCGCCAACGGATCACGGTTCGGTACCACCTGCCGGCGCTGACGGAAAGCGAAGTTTCGGCCTATATTTTTCACCGTCTAAAAACCGCGGGAGCCAAGGAATCCGGAGTTCAATTCGCCGACAAGGCCATCGACGCCATCTTTAAGTATAGCCGCGGCATCCCGCGGATGATTAATGCCGTCTGCGACAGCGCCCTCATGGCCGCCTATGTGGCCAATACGCGAATCGTCGATCTCCCTTGTGTTCGGCGGGCCATCCAACACCTCGAAGGAAAATCATCATGAGCTTGATTGAAGAAGCCTTAAAAAAACAGCAGGAAGAATTTGGCAATCAAGAAACAGCCCAGGCCCAAAACGCCAAATCGCCTCCGGAAAAATTAGCTCCCACCCTTAAAAAAACAGAGCCCCTCCCCCCTCATCCCCTTCCTCCCCCGCTTCCGGACCCCCCCGCCAAGCCTTCCTCCAAAACCCTGCTTCCCGTGATCATTCTCGTTTCGGTCTGCGTCATTCTGCTGGCGGTCACCTTCTGGCTGATTTCCGCCGGTTTTTTAAAAATGTTCATGTCGCCCAAGGAACCCCAATCCATCCCGCCCACTGAAGCCGCACAGGTGGAGCCATCGACGTCCGCCCAACCGCCGGAGACGCCGACCGCCCCACCGTCCCTCCCCCCCGCCCCCCCCCAGCCGCCCCCGGGTGCCTCCCCCCCGACGACCGCCGCCCCCCCCGTCTCCGTCGCCCCCCCCCCACCGAAAACGCTTCCCTCGATGCCGGATAGCCCCGCACCCGTCCCCCCCCGCACCCCGCCCTCCTCGGTCTCTCCTCAGACCAGCCCCAAAACACCGATCCGTATCGTCGATACAGACGATTCGCCCCCCACCCGTAACCCTCCGGCTCTAATCAAAAGGCCCCCGGTCTGGCCCGACATTAATATCACCGGAATTATCGATGCGGATGGGGTGAATGGGGCCGCTCTCATTAACGGCCAGTTGATCAATGTGGGGGAAACCGTCCAAGGAGTCACCCTGATAGCCATCAGCCGGAACAGTATCAAGGCCTCCTTCGAGGGGGAAACCCGAACCTTAAAGGTCGGCGGAAAATAAGCTTGTTGCGTCGCCCGAAATCAACCCGGCTTGGGGGCGGTCGGCTCTTTGTTCTTTTCCTTGATTTTGCCGATGGTCAGGTCAAAATCAGCCGGGGTGGCCATGAAAAAATAACAGGGCCGATTCACCAGGGATTGCACCTCCTGGCGCAAGGCTTTGTTGTAGGGATTTAACACCGTCACCAGGGCGTTCGTCCCCATCAACTCAAAAATCAATACCCCTCGCCGGATGCAGTAGTCCAGCGGCAATATCGCTTGTGTATCCCTCACCAATTCGAATGAACCCAGGGAAATCGGCGGCGTGTTGGTTTCACGGCAGGCAAAGGTGACGACGTTCTCCAGATTCCGAAACCCCCGGTCATTCAACACATGCAGAACTGAGACCGTCACTTCCGCCTCGCTGGTGGATACCTCGGTCAAATCCTGGGCGACCTTGGCATATTCCTCCTGGGTGAGAAAATTGGACTGGTGCAGGTGCCAGGCAAATGCCAGTTCATCCGAAACCGTCGAGGCCCGCTTTGCCGCCGCACTCGCCCGGGAAACGATCGCCGGCTCCGCCACCGCCTGGGCCGGCACCGGTTCATCCACAGCCCCCCCCCCCCTCCCCTCCCCCCCCCCCACCCCCCCCCGCCCCCCCCCCCCCCCCCCCCCCGCCAAGGATTTCAATTTATCCAGAAGCATCCCGGCCGATTCGGCGTCCCCCTTATCCATCAAGACATTGGCCAGCCGAATCAGATATTCACGCGCCCGAATGTGGTCGCCCACCATCTCGTAGGCATGCACCAATGTCGCCAAAGTGTCCGAATCGTTCGGAATCGCCGCCAGAATTTGCTCAAAAACGGTAATCGCTTCCCACGCATCCGACCCGGCATCTCCGCTCTTGTCTTTAGCTTTTTTCGGATCGGCCATAAACGTTACCTCCTAGAAAACCATATCAAAATAATCAAACCGGCTTGAATCTTCAATCTTAAAGCGTAATTATTCACTTTACCTTTTTCATTATTGAGACCATACTGAGGCATCATTTTTGAGAAAAATCCTGTTTTCCCTGTTTTTTGGGAGCGAAATACGTTATGGCTCGAATTTTAATCATCGATGACGAAGTCAGCATCGTCAGTGTCTTGGCAACCCTCCTAAAGGCTGAAGGATACGATGTCGTCCCCATGCGGGATGGCCAAAAAGCCCTTGAAATGCTCAAATCTGAGTCCTTCGACCTCATGCTTTCCGATATCCGCATGAGTCCGGTTGACGGCATGGAACTCCTCCGGGTGGCCCGAATTGAAAAGCCCCAAATGGCCGTCATCATGCTCACTGCCTTTGGCACCGTCGAAACCGCGCTCGAAGCCCTTAAACTGGGCGCCTTCGATTATGTCACCAAACCCTTCAAGGTCGACGAATTGTTGATCACCGTCCAACGCGCCCTTGAATATAAACGGGCGCTAACCGAGAATATCGATCTCAAAGCCCAATTGGTCAGTAAATACCAATTCGATAATATTGTGGCGGAAAGCACCGCCATGCGCAATCTTTGTGAAATGATCCGTCGCGTCGCCCCCACCGATGCCACGGTTCTGATCTGTGGCGAAAGCGGAACCGGCAAGGAGATTGTCGCCAAAGCCATCCATGCCCATAGTCGCCGCAAGGATAAAACATTTCTGGCGGTCAATTGTGCGGCCCTGCCGGAACCCCTTCTCGAATCGGAAATGTTTGGCCATACCAAGGGAGCCTTCACCGGGGCATCGTCCAATAAAGAGGGCCTTTTCGAGGCGGCTACCGGAGGCACCATTTTCCTCGATGAAATCGGGTCCATGCCCATGAGTATCCAGAGCAAACTTCTTCGGGTTCTCCAGGAAAAAGAGGTTCGCCGCGTCGGAAGCAACGAAACCATCGCCGTCGATTGCCGGGTCCTCGCCGCAACCAATATCAAACTCGAAACGCTTCTGGCCGAAGGGAAATTCCGCGAGGATCTCTATTACCGGATCAGTGTCATCCCCATCGAAATCAAGCCCCTGCGGAATCGGCCCGAGGATATCCCCCCCCTCATCCACCACTTCCTGCGCCTCGAAACCCCGTCCGGGCGCGACATCCCCACCCTCGCCCCGGAAGCGCGCGAATTACTCGAGCAATACCCCTGGCCTGGCAACGTCCGGGAATTGGAAAATGCCATCAAGCACGCCCTGACCTTCGCCCACGACAACCGGATCACGCTCGATGTCCTCCCGCCCAAAATCATCAGCCAGGCCACCTTGGGTAAGGCATCCGCCTCTCCCGCCTCCGTCGCCGACGCCTTCATCGGCAAATCCCTCAAGGCATTTCTGCGGGAAAAGGAAAAGGAATTTCTCTCGCAAGTGCTCAACAAGGCTCAAGGCGACAAGGAAAAAGCGGCCCAGATGCTCAAGATCAGTCTGGCCACGCTCTATCGCAAACTTCCCGATGGCACGGTGAAACCCGAATAAGTCCCCGACTGACCGTTGGTTCCGCGGCGAACCGTTCTTTGGGTTTGGGTTGAGTTTATCCCATGAAAATCATCGCCCGTTACATTATGCGCGACATCGCGCTGACGTTCATCCTGACCCTGACCGTGTTCACCTTTGTGACCACGACCATGGTTTTATTCAAGGTCTCCGAATTCATCGCCGCCGGCGGCGATGGGGTCGTGGTTTTTAAAATTTTCATGTCCGGCCTCCCGGTGGCCCTGGGCTATTCCCTGCCGATCAGCATCCTGTCCACGGTCCTGCTGGTTTTCGGACGCCTGTCGGCCAACGGGGAAATCACGGCACTGAAGGCCTGCGGCATCAGCATGAAGCGGATCCTCTTGTTCCCGGCCCTGCTGGGCCTGGCCCTGTCGGCTTTTACCCTGTATTTGAACGCCGTGATCATTCCGCACACCTACCATCAACGCCGCCTGGCAATCGCGGAACTGGGCTTTTCGACGCCGCTGGCCCTGCTGGAAGAGGGCCGGTTTATCCGCGATTTTCCGGGCATGATGTTTTTTTTCGGAAGCAAGAAAGGCGAGCGAATCGGCGATGTGATCATCTATCAGTATGGGGCCAACTTCGCCCTGCGCAACATCCGCGCCAAACACGGCACCATCAAACTCAGCGAAGACGGCCAGTTTATTCTGGTCAACCTGGCCGATGTGCGGATCGATCCCTTTTATGACGACCGCCCCGGGCCGGGGCATGCCCGCCATCTGCCGCTCAAGTTGCCGCTTCCCCGGACCGAGAAACGCACCAGCCGGATGAAAAAAGCCAATGACATGACCTTGTCCGAACTCCATCAGACCGCCGCGCAACTGCCGACGTTGATGCCGGAACTGGAGCCCGAAAAACTGGCCGAAAACCAGATGCAGTTGACGGTCGAATTTCACCGACGGATCGCGATGGCGTTGTCCTGTTTTATTTTTGTCCTGCTCGGAGTGCCCCTCGGCACCCAAACCCACCGCCGGGAGTCAACCGTCGGGATTGCGATCAGCCTTTTGCTGGTCCTGGTTTTCTATCTTTTTATCATCGTCGCCAAATCCCTGTCCAAACATCCGGACCTGCATCCCTACCTCATTTGTTGGGCGCCCATTTTGTTGGCCATCGGATTGAGCGCGTTTCTCATCCGGCGTTGCGAGTAGTGCCGCTTAAGCCAAGGAAGGCTCCCAAACGCGGACGCCCTGTCGGCTCAAATAGACCGGGATATTTTTGAACAGGGGATTCGACGATTCGATGGCCTGAATCAGGGCGCGCTTGCGATGGGAAGACTCATCGCAGAGCAACGTCAACGACCCGCCATCTCCGCCCGCTCCATTCACCTTCCATCCCTGGACCCCGAATTCCGCGGCCAACTGAATGATTTGATGGGCCTCCTGGCTGATCAACTCGGCATGCAGGCGGCCCTGGGCCTCGGTATTTTCGATCATGGCGCGTCCCAGAGCCTTGAAATCGCCCGCGTACAGGGCGTCCCGCGATTGGGGCGCCGTCAGGCGCAAATCGGCGATCTTGCGGCACTCGGGCCCGGCGTTCTCCAATTCGCGGATGACTTTTTCATGAATTTGGGAGGAACTGTGCGAGCGGCCCAGGTAGATCAAGACCAACCGGCGCTCCAATTCCCACCAGGTGGAATTGGGGACCTGCAATGGGGACACGGCGGCATGGGGATACGCCGCCATCTCAATATAATTGATCCCGCCGTAGGCGGCACAGAGTTGATCCTGAATGCCGCATTGCTGGTGGAGCAGATCGGTTTCAATTAATTGGGCGGCCCGGGCCACCTCATACGGAGACAGGCGGCCGGGAGTCAGGCAATCCAACGCTCCGACCAGCGCCACGGTCACACTGGCCGAGGTCCCCGTCGAGCCTCCGCTGGGCGCCTCCGAAAACAATGTCACCTTGAACGCCAGTTCCCGCGGCAAACGCATGTACTCGATCGCCGCTTCCAGCAGGGGGTGCCGATCCCACCCGACTTTTTCCGGATCGCGCACGTAATGTTCCCCGAAATTCTCGGCGTGAATGATAATTCGATCCGCCTGCCCTTCATAGGGATACACTTCAATCTGGACTTCCGCATACGGATAGACGCCGATGTTGAAGATCTTTCCGTGCTTCGCAAACCAGGTGTCCGTCCACCCGCCGTTATCGCAGATGCGGATGGGGGCCACACTGTTGATCATGCGCAGAATTTTACGTTTCGATTCGGCCATGGTTTTCTCCTTAACCCCGGTAGTTGAACAGATCGGCCCATTCCAGCGGCGCACCGGTCACCTGCCGGGCCGCGTCCAGAAGTCGCCGTTGCACCTTGGCCGTCAATCGCCGGCCCGTCCGCCCTTTTTGCACCATCTTATGCGTCAAAAACCGCGGGGCCACTTTAACCAGATCGTGATTTTGCAGGTTATGCGCCTGCATCCATCGATCCAATGGCTGGAACCCCTTATCGAACGGCGAGTCGGACGACTCGCTCAGGTCCGGCGGGGGCGTTTCCGTATTTTTTCGATCAGGGTCCACATCCATCGACACTCCTCCAACTTAAGTATCAAGCCCAACAGGACATACGATCCGGCCCCGGCAGCCATCAGCACACTGAGCCGGACCGCCTGTCCCCACAAATCCCCCGCCGCCGCCGGCGGCAGTTTCCAGCGCACGAGTTGGACGGTCAGCCCACACCCGATCAGCAGCAACCCGAGCACGCCCCCAAACACCAGCCACTCCCGAATCCGGCCCAAATCCACCCGGCGGCGTAAAGCGAAAAAAAGCTGGAGACAATTGACGATCGCCAATCCGCCGGTGCTCAGGGCCAATCCGACATGACCCCAATGGCAGACTTTGACGAAAAAAAGGTTCAGCCCCAAGTTGATCCCGATCCCCAGCAGGCTGATCCGCAGCGGGATCGACGGGCGATCCAAAGCGTAAAAACAGGGAACCAGCACCTTGATCGCCGCATAGCCGGACAACCCCAGGGCATACGCCTGGAGCGCCCACGCGGTGGCCTGGGTATCGGCGGGCCCGAATTTCCCGTGTTCATAGATCAACTGGATCACTTCCGGCGCGATCAGCGCCAGGCCCAGCGCCGCTGGAAGGGTGAGAAACCAGGCCAACCGCAAAGATTTTCCAACCGCCTCCCCGAACCCGGCGTGATCCCCCCGGGCCCGACAGCGCGACACCCAGGGCAGCGTGACCGTCGCAATGGCCACCCCGAACACCCCGATGGGAAACTGCATCAGGCGAAAAGCGCAATTCAACCAACTTCGGGCTCCGTTGATTTCCGAGGCAAAAATTCCGTTGACCATGACATTCACCTGAATCGCCGCCCCCGCCACGACGCTGGGCAGCATCAACCGCCAGATCTGCTTCAGTTGGGCATCGCTCAGGTTAAACGTCCAACTCCATTTGAACCCGGTCCCCCAAAGGGCGGGAAGCTGGATGCAGAGTTGTCCCAACCCGCCCAGCAAAACGCCCAGGCTGACCCCCATCAAACCCCGTTCTCCAAAATTCAGCGCGCGCAGATTGGATTGCGGTTCAAAAACAAACGCCAGCGCCACTCCGGCGACAATGGAAATCAGGTTGAAAAACATCGAGGCCGCCGCCGGCCAGCCAAAAACAAACCGGGCATTCAGAATCCCCATCACCACGGAAGCCAGCGAGAGGAAGAGAATGAACGGGAAGAGAATCCGGGTCAACCGCACGGTCAATTCAAACTTCCCTTCCACCTGGTGAAACCCATAACTGGTCAACTCCACAATCCAGGGACTGAGCAATATCCCCGCCAGGCAGACCAGCCCGCCCAAAACCAGGATGGCGGACAAAACCAGGCGCGCCTGCCGCCAGGCGGATTCGGCGCCTTCTTTTTCAAAAGTCTGGGTGAACGTGGTGGTGAAAGCGGTGGATAGGGCGCCTTCGGCAAATAAGTCCCGCAAGAGATTGGGAATTTGGAAGGCGGCCAGAAAGGCGTCCCATAACTGGGAGGCCCCGAACAAGGCGACAAAGACCACTTCTCGAACCAACCCGAGCAGGCGGGATCCGATCACCGCCAGGCTGACAATTCCGGCCGATCGTTTTATTCCCATCACTTCAATCCCCGTCGTAGATTGCCAATTTCAGTTTCCGGCACGGCTTCGCCTTTTACCAAAAGACGCCAGATCTCGCAAACTTCATCCGGGGTATAGGACCGCCAGCAAAACTCGGCCCGAAACCGGCGGGCCCCGGCCGCGATCAGGCGCACCCGGAAATCGGGCGGTAAACAGAACGCGCGTCGGTTCAAGGTAATCGAAAGCCCTTCCCGATGCGAAATTTGAAGGCGCTCTTCTTCTCCGGGTTTTGTCACGGTTTCCGCCAGCGACTCACGTTCGCAGGTCGTACAAGCCCGCTCGCCCCGGCAGGGCAGCGGACAGTGGTCGGCAATGAACAACGGCACCGTATGGTAGACCAGAAAATTCAGCGTGTTCGGAAATTCCGCGGCGAGGGCCAACAGATTCTCTCCATCATCCTCCGGCGAGGAGGTCGCTTCCGAAAAACCCATTTCACAAAGCGCCCCAACGGCCTCATGATTTAATCCATATAAATTCCAATCGGCTGTCACCGTCCGGCGGGGATCCGCTTTCAGCCCCAGAGCCCGGGGCGTGCCGATACTCGTCCCCTGCCAATCCTCCACCCCCATCTGTGCGGCCAACTGGCGAAGGCGGGCCCCCCGTTCTCGCCCTTCCCTCCCGCGGAAAATCAACGGCAATGCCAATCGGATCTTAACCGGTGCAATCCGTTGAGCCAGCCGGATCGCGCCATCCGGATTCTGGAGCAATGCGTCGGTACCCATCAGAATCACTTCGTCGATTTCAGCCCAATCGGCAGCGGTCAGGCCGTCGACATATTCAGGTCGATCGATTTTTAATGACCATTTCACAAGATGATCAGGCTCCCGTTCCGTTGGAGCCGGGGTGCCCTCACCCCGCCCGTCGGCAATAGGCCCTGGAGAGCGGGGTGCGGGCGAAGCCTGCCCTATGAGGACCACCAATCGGGCTTGAACCCGCTGTTGGACCCGTTCCCGATATTCGGCCAGTATTGTCCGCCGCCATTCGTTGATCCGGGAAATGGGACAAAAAAGCCCCTCCGGATTGTGGAGGGTCAACCGGCTGACCGTATAAGGAAACTCGGCAACCCGGGCGAAGGCTTTTTGAAAGACGGGGGTTTGATCGGCGGGTTCCCGGCATTTATCAAATGAACTGGAAAATTCCCACGTCTCCTCGGCCGGCGCGGTGGCGTCCGCCTCCTCACCCGGGGACAGGTTGAAGCGAATGAGGTCCGGACACACCTCAATCCGGACATTGATCGGATGACGAACCCGGTATTCGCCCGGCCGGGGACAGGTGACGGGATAAGCCCGCCGGACCGCCTGGGAGGCGGCGCAATGGATCTCGAGCCCCGGTCCAAAATCGGGATGCTTCGGCGGCAACTCGACTGCGACCCAATCCCCGGCCGGCGCCCGCACGGTTTCACGGAAAGGCCCGCCGGGCCGCGCGGAATGGTGCAGGTGGTCGACCGCAAAACCAAACGGTTTACCCTGTTCAACGGGGATATCCAACTGTAAACCATCATGCCGTTCCAACGGATGGCTGGTTTTAAAAATCAACTCATCCCGCCCGCCGGACGTGCGCCGCACCTCGCGTACAACGCCGATCTGCCGACCGCGATGCCCCACCAACCCGGGGTCCATCACGTCCGGCGCATGGCGCTGATCCAGACAGAGGGTGGTTGGGGTCCGGCTGAAAATGGCGCGAACCGCTCCGGACCTTTCCTCGATTTCGGACCGGGGCGCCCCATCGAGGATCCTCCGATACAGGGCAGTGACGGCCGCGACATAGATCGGAGATTTTTTTCGTCCTTCAATTTTCAGGCTGTCGACTCCCGCGGCAACCAGCTTTCGAACCTGCTCCTCCAGGGCCAGATCCTTCATGGAAAAGGAATGGCGGGGCTCGGTGCCCCACCGGATCGGACTGCGACAGGGATAGGCACAGCGACCGCGATTCCCGCTCCGGCCGCGCATCAGGGAAGAGTACAGGCACAACCCGCTGTAGGCATAACAGAGTGCCCCATGGGCGAAGACCTCAATCTCGAGGGAGGTCGCCCGTTTGAGTTCCTGGATTTCCGTCAGCGTGAGTTCACGCGCCAGCGTGACCCGCCGGAATCCCCAGGCAACGAGCTGGTCCAACGCGGTGCGCTCATGGATGACCAGTTGGGTGCTGGCATGCAGGCGCAGACGGGGAAATCCCCGGCGGATCAAACGGATCATTCCGAGATCCTGCACAATCACCGCGTCCACTCCGACCTCCTCCAGCACGGCCAGGGTCCGAACCGCGGGGTTCAACTCGCATTCCTGGATCAGCGTGTTGAAGGTCGCATAGACCCGGCGGGCCGGCGTCATCCGATGGGCATAATCGACCACTTCACTGAGTTCATCGGGGGAAAAATTAACCGCATCGGCCCGGGCTGAAAATTGGCGCAACCCCAGGTAGAGGGCATCGGCCCCGTATTCGAGGGCCGCAAAGGCACATTCGCGATCGCCGGCCGGGGCGAGTAATTCAGGTAACGGGGCGGTCACTTCGATCTTCTATTGGGGGTTCAGGTGAATGGTCTTTTTTTAGATAAGGTTGACCGGCGGGCACCTTTTGCCAGGCGCCGGCGGGGCACGCCTGGGCGATGGCGCACTCGTTGCAATTCAGGCACCGGTCATGCCGCGCCTGCAAGTAGAGCGACCCATTTCCGAAGGCGCCGCACCCTTTGACGCACTTGCCACACCCGATACACAGCGACTCGTCGATCGTGTACTCGAAATAAGGATCTTCGACAAACCGCCTGCGAATCGCACCGACCGGGCATAACTGGTTTTCGGCCGCCGTCGTCAGGCTGGGCGGTTCCGGCGGAAAGTAGCCGGTGCACAAATCACAATACCCGCACATCCCAAAGGCATGCACGCACTTGACCGCCGAGGGCGCCATCACACACTGCGTGGCGCAGCGTCCACAGGCCACGCATTTCCGCGGGTCGAGTTGCCAGACCTCCCGGCGCCCCGCATACCGCCGCCCCAGCATAACCGCCACGCCGCCCAAGGCGACGGCCACCGCCGCCCGACCCACATTTCGAATAAAGGCTCGCCGCGAATCGCTCATGCTCACGTTCCTCCGATGGTAGGAGAGAAAGTTTCCAGCAGTTTTTCGCTCTTCCCTCCCCCCGGCGCGGGGGAGGGCCCAGGGTGCGGGGAATCCTCCGAAACGAGGCCCAGGTTTCCAAAGCTCCCCCTCACCCTACCCTCCCCCGCGCCGGGGGGAGGGTAGAATCTGCAACTCCCGTAATACCTTAGGTCGTATGGATTCATGCGGCGATCCTATCCTGTAAACCGGTTTCCCTCAATTTCTATCCGCCGCCCGTTCAAAAATCCGGATCAACCCCGTTCCCGGAATCAAGACCCAGATCCGCGCATCTCCCGCGGACCGGGGATCGACGGCCACGGGACAGGGCTCGGTTTCTGTTTCAGGCACCGCCTGTCCTGAAGCCAACTGTTCGGGGGTCGCGACCAACGCTTCAAAGCCACCTTGCGCATCATACACCTTGATCCGCCGGAGTCCTTTTTCACTGGTTACAAACCGGCCATCGCCCATAATCGCCAGGAACGAAGGATTGCAACAACCCACGAAACCATCGATATCCCAGGAAGCCCGCCCCCATCTCGCCTCCAAGTGACCTTCCGCGGTATAGGCTTCGATCGAATGTCGTCCCGGATTCACCACCCGCAGGAGCCCATCCGGCGCCATCACGAGCGAAAAATAGGGTGAGGGAATAATGAAGCCGGGAATATCCCGCTCCGGGTCGCGCAGGCCCAGGCGAGTCAGAAGTTCACCGGTATTTTTATCGAATTGCCAGACCACCCGTTGCCCGGCATCCGCCGCATACACAAACCGCTCATCACAAGCCACCGCCGTCAATAGGGCCCGCGTCCCTGGTGAAATCCATTCGGCCCCCCTTTCCCCGCCGGCTTTCACCACAACCACCCGGTCGGTCAACGCCACATAATAGCAACCCCGGGCCGGATCGGCCGCCATCGCGCGCGCCCCTGCGGGTAAAGCCATTCGGGTTGAGCTCCCTCCCTTCACGTCCCACCCGACGGCGGCGTCAGCCGAACCGACCCACAGCCGGTCCGGCGTCTCAAAGCAAAGCCATTCGGCTTGGGTCAGCCCACTGGTCACGACCCCGGTGAGCTGGTAGGGCGATTCCGGCACCGGCATCGACTGGGCGGGACGGGACGAGTAAGCTGGAGTATAGGGGGGTGCCGAGACATTGTCATGCCAGGCCCATAAAGCCAGGAAGGTGATCCCCACCAGGATCACCGGCAGCAAAATGGCCACCGTTAGGGCGCCGATCGAAAGCTTGTTTTTCATGACGTACCGCTATCGTACTGAATCTGGCGCCATCGTGCAATCCCAGCCCGTCGGGGAGGCAATTGTAATTTATGGCGAAGAAACGCCTGACGGCGTCACTACGAACGGCTGAATCCCTTCAAAAAAAGTGGAACAGGCTTCCACCTGTTTTTCTGGGCGGGGAGCAAGCTGGAAGCTTGCGCTACTTTGCGACTAACCAACGGCGTCTATTTCTGACTGAAAGCGTCCACCAATTCGATTTCCAACGGATTGGACGGCCGGCTGGTCTCGCCTGCCTCCGGTTTTTTGCCCTTCGCGACGGGAGCGCTGGTGGAATAGGTCACCCACAGATAGAGTTTCATCGCCGGCCGCAGATTATTCACCAAGCCGCCGCTCTTCTTCATTGTGCCGATTTTCACCGCGCCCCGTCCATCCGGATAGGCCGCCACCCAAACCTGGTATTCCTTCGCGTCCGGCATTTCAGTGAAATGAACATGAGCCCGGGTGCCGTCATACCCCCAATCGGGCATGGTCACCTTCTCCAAGGTCACCGGCGACAGCGTTCCCTGCTTGGCCAGGTCGGCAATGGGATTCGCCAGGGCGGCCGGACTGCGTGGAAGCGGGCGGCGGATCCGATCCAGTTTCACCGCCGCCGGGGTCGCGTCGGCTTCCATCGCATATTCCGCCACCAAATCGCCCAACAGAACATCCGCGGGATTGGCCGGCTGGATATCATTCACATAGAGGACATGAGTCCGCCGTTCAACGATGATCGATTCCAACTTCACCGGCAAATCGACAATTCCATCGCCGCCGAAATGGCCCCACCAGACGGTTCCACTTTCCCGATACCGGTCGTAGGGTGAATTCGCAGGCAACTCGAAACGCACATAACGCCAGCCATCGAAATTGAACATGGACCAGCCGTGGGGATCGTTGCAATTCCACTGGTCCTTCGTGCCGATGCTGATCCAGCGTTCGCCTTGGGCATCCTTCAGGTTATAAACCACCCGGCCCCAATCGCTGGCCGCTTTCACCCAAAGCCCCAGCGCGGCCGCCTTGCCCGGAATTTCAACCGGCTTGGCCGGCTTGAGAATCGAATACCAGGGCATCAATTGTCGCTCCCGTTCCTGCGCCTCCAACCGAATCGCCAATGCCGGTTCCGGCCGGCCGGGGTCGTTCGTCACCGTCGCCGTCATCGCGCCCGGAAACCGTTTGGTGTCGAAATTATTCTGCTCGTAAATCTCATCGCGGGCCGGAGCCGCCAACGTCCAGCGGCCATCCCCCAACCCGGCGATTGTTTTTTCAAACGCGATCGGTTGCTCCGGTCGCGGGAGCCCGGTATGCCAGGTCTGTATATCCCGGGTGCGCGATTCGACCACGGAATCGGAATGATCCGGCGCGCCGAGCGAGGCCACCTTCAGGGTATCCACGCCCGACACATAGACCGGCGAAGGGCCGATGGTTAGCGTGGCCCGGCGACCGGTCGACGGCAACACCTCGGCGTTGTCCATCGAGTCGGTGATCTGAAGTTTCGCGTCCCGTTCGAGTTCCAATTCGATGGGCCGCCGCCCGCGGACCGTCCAGAAAACATGCACGGGCCCGGAAGGCCGGTCGAATTTCAAGCCGAAGACGGTGTGCGAACCCGTAACCAGCCAACCGGCGAAGCGCGCGCGATCCAGTTGGCGGGTCATCGTCGCATAATGGGCATAGGCCGGCTTGGGATCGGAATAGGGAATACGGCGCTGAATGCCACACCCCCCATAGTGTTCCGCCCCGTAATAACTGGCGCAATCGTAAGCAAACCATCCGGAATAAAACCGTTCAACCCCATAGGCCAACGACAGCAGGGACCAGCGGTGATAGCGCTCGGACTGCTCGTCCCAGGTCAGCGCGCCGGGCTCTGTGGGCTCAAAAACTCCCTCGACATAGGCGAGATAGGGGTCGGGAATACCGGCCTTGCGGAACTCCTCCCGGAGAATATAGAGCCGGTGGGTGCTCATCTGATGGAGCTGTTGTTCCGGCAGGCGTTCGAATCCGATCATGTCGAGGCCTGACCCATCCACCAAGTTTCGGGGAAAACCCGCGCGCAACAGCGGCACCACAAACAACGGATCGCCCCAGGGAATCAGGACTTTGGCCTTCGGCCAATTCGCACGAACCATTTCCGCCACAAATTGCGAAGTGCGCATGACACTCGCCAGCATATTACTCTCCGCCCCATTCATGACATAGGGTGGATCGCCCCAGTATTCCGGAGGGTGTCCAGCCGTCAGGTCGCGGGAAATCGCCGGTTCGGCATAAAAGGTCACAAAATCGGAATCCGCATCGACATGTTCGCGCAAGGCCTTCAAGGTGGCATTCGAATAGGCCTCGATCTTGGCCGGATCGGTCCAGTCCCGATGGATGCCCACCGCTCGGGGATAGCCGGCGTCGCGCCATTTCCATGCGTCATATAATTCGCGGGATTCCCCGGATCTGGGTTTATGCGCGAGTGCCCGGGCCCCGGCCGCCCCCATCACGCGCATGATATCCGGCGCCGGCGGCGTATCGTGCCCACCGTGATAGGACCAGTAACCAAACAGCGGACCTTCGCCTTCCTTCCAAACGGGGGCGCGGGTGTCCTTTGCCAGCCGCGCGAAATATCGCACTTCCCGCCGCTCCGGCACTCCTTCGGTCTCAACCCGCAGGGTCAGGGTGTGCAATCCATTCCGGCTCACCTTGAATTTGAAGGGCACGTTACCCCCACTCCCCGCGGCCAGCTTTTTCGTCTCCGTCTGCGTGGTTTTTTCCCGGCCGTCATAACTCACCGTCTCGGCGGTCAGTCGAACCGTCCGGGCCGCCCCGGTGCGATTGGTCAGACCGACGTGATAGGCGGGAACGGCCGGATCGGTCCAGACATGGCCAAACACATCCGGCGTCAGTCGCACCTCAACCGCCGCCCGGTGCAGGGTTAGCGCGTAAATCCGAACCCCGCTCGGCAAACCGGCGCCATGCCACCCATAATTGATGGGATCGGGATAGGACCGGTAGATCGCCATTTTTTTGGACAACTCAAGCTCCACCGCACCCAGATCCGAAAACCCGGCCAGACGCGCCGGATCCAGCGGCACGGCCACCCGCCACAGCCGGACCTCGGATCCATCGGTCAGTTTGACGGGGACCGGAACCCCGGTGGTAGTCTGTTTGGGATCCGCGGTTAAGCCCGGAACCTGTCCCTCGAAAATCTCATGAAACCCGGCCCTGGGACGGTAAAAGGCGGCGGAAAACAAGGGGATGTTGTTCGGCTCCTCATCGAAGGCCGCCAGCACATAAAGCGTATCGTATTGGTCCTGAGGCAGGCAGAGTTGGATCCGCGCCGGATCGGGGGTAAACGCATTGCCCAATCGCGGGTCAGTCGTCGGGAAATATCCTTCCATCGTGCCCTGTCGAATCAGACTGCGCCCGACATCAATGTGATCCGGAGCATTTTTATTGAGGCGTTTGACCAATTGAAAGGGGACCCCGCCAACCTCCAATTTTTTTCCAAACGGCAAGGCGGTATCCGCGACAGCTACACCCTTCGGTCGTAACTGCCGATCGCGGACATATCCGTCCAAAGGAAGGATTGCATACGCTGGATCCGCAACGGGGGGAGTGATCAGGGTCCATCCCGCCAGTTTTATTTCGCCATTGATCCTCAATTCCATCCGGCGGACCGCATCCGGACGATCCAACGCCTGTTCCGCAATAAACCGGTCATCCACCCAAACTTGGACTCGGCCCCCACGGCTGGTGACGCGAACCTGAAACCACCGGTTTTCGATCTCCGGCAGGCTCGCCATGTCCTGCTCCATGGGGATGCGCACGAAATCGGGCCACATGGGCAGGATGGTGTCATAGGCCCGGGCTTTGAAGATCCCTTTATCCTTAAATGCGCTTACGGTCATTTGACCCTTAGTGGCCCGTAAACTCAAATTCAATAAGGCGGGCGGCGCCGAGGTCTCTTCGCGGGGATACAACAAAAGATTCAGACTGCCCCCTTTGGAACTCTCGAATTTAATATAATATTCGAGTTCGAAAGGTTCGCCCGTCCACTCCCGTTGAAAGGCTTGGGCTCGCCCTTCAGCCTTGACCGCCGACAGGCCCAGTTGACCGTCCTGGGTCACGGTGAACATCATTCCCGCACCTTTACGGGCCGGCTGGGTCGACCACTCCTTGCCGGCATTGGTCCCCAAAACCGGAACCAACGCCTGCTCCAAAGTGGGTTCTTCGGAAATCAACTGCCAGACAGGGGCCGGGGGCGCCTTTTTGACCTGGGGTACCACCGGGGCCGCGCCCGCCATCAAACCCTGGGAAACGACCAACCCGAATCCCAACATCCGTATCCATTGAAATGTTTTCATAATACCTTACGTGTTTTAAAAACCGGATAGAAGGTAAAACTGTGCCTGAAGTAAGCCCAAAAAGCAATTCGCTATTCT
>CAZCDO010000056.1:0-19999 GCA_964497135.1 uncultured Verrucomicrobiota bacterium | reverse complement strand
TTGGTCGTGAAGGCGTAATCGTTGTTCAATAATAAGCGAAGGCCGGACTTGGAAAAGTCCGGCCTTTTTGTTTTATTTAAGAAAGCGCATAATAATGCGCTTTCTTAAAAAAGGATTTAATTATGAAGGTTGCATTATTGGGATTCGCGCAGTCAGGTAAAAAAACCCTGTTCAGCCTTTTGACCGGACGATCACTGCCCGCTGGACATCGGGAAGGCGAATCGTTGGAAGGGATTGCGGCCATCCAGGATCCGCGGGTGGATGCCATCGCGGTACTCGCCAAGCCGCAAAAGATCAAGTATGCCGAATTGAATGTGGTGCTCTGTCCGGATTTGGAGGAGGGAACCGGATCACGGCCCTGGCTCGAGGCTGTGCGACGCTGTGATTTGCTGTGCGTGGTGGTCCGCGCCTTTGCCTCGGATGAGGTGTATCACCCGGCCGGTTCGGTGGATGCCGCCCGCGACCGGTCGAATATCGAGACTGAACTGATTTTCGCCGATCTGGAAATGACGGAGAAACGGCTGGAACGACTGGAGAAAGAAAAACGGGCAGGGTTAAACCCCGTGCAACAGTTGGAGGAAAAGACCCTGATACGCATTCGGGAAGGGTTGGGAAAAAACCAGCCCGCCTCCTCGTTGGAATATTCGGCACAAGAAACGGCCGCGATTCGAAGTTTGGGGTTGGTGACATTGGCCCCGGTTCTGTGGGCCTACAATGTCGGCGAAAGCGAAGTGGCCCGCCCGGCTGAGGCCCCCAATGAATTTCGCGTGTCCTGCCGCATTGAGCAGGAGATCATGGCTTTTGAAGATCCCGCCGAAAGGGTTGAATACCTGAAGGGGTTGGGTTTGGAAGAGTCCGGGCTGACGCGGCTGAACCAGGCGGCCTACGATACATTGGGGTTGATGTCGTTTTACACCATGGGGCCGGATGAATGCCGGGCTTGGACGATTCGAAAACAGACCCCGGCCCCGGCGGCGGGCGGAAAGATTCATAGCGATATTGAACGGGGCTTTATCCGGGTGGAAGTCATCAAGTATGACGATATCATTGCGTTGGGGTCGGAGGACGAGGTTAAAAAACAGGGACGGGCCCTGTTGAAGGGTCGCGACTATATCATTGAAGATGGCGATATCTGCCACTTCCGGTTTAACGTCTAATTTGATTTCGGGCAGCAACCCGAAATAAAATTAAAGGCGATGGCGCGGCTGGGCGGCATCAGTTCGAGATGATAATGCAGAAAATCGCCCAGGGCGGCACGGAGGACGATGTGTTGTCGTGCCGAACAAACGGTGCGCAATGCCTGCTGGGGGGTTCGAGCCGCCGCCCAATCATGGAGAACCGCCAGCACGTCGGGGGTCAGCGTGTGACGCGATTCCGTTCGTCCCGCGGCGCAATCGGCGCAAATCAGACCGCCTTCGGCCGCTGAAAAATGTGCGGAATTCGATTGCGACAGAACCGGTTCGGCGCAGAGCGGACAGGATGCAAGCCGAGGGGCGAGGCCCATGAGGGTGAGCAGGCGAAGCTCGAACCAGAACAGCAGAACGACTTGAAAACGAGCATCCGGCAGGGCATTGAGGGTTGTTCCCAAAAGATCGAATAATTCGGGATGAGGCGCATCGGGTGGGCAGAGGCGTGAGGTGAGATCGCAGAGATAGGATGCGCAAGCACAGGCGCCGGGATCGGAACGAAAAGCGGTTCGAAGCTCCAGTGCGGTGCACTCCTTAAGGATATTCAGGCGGGGCGTCTCGCGCGGATAATAGAGCAATTCACAGGTATAAAATAGATCGCATTGACCCTGGCTCGTGTATTTGGGACGGTAGGCGCCCTTGGCCAGGGTCGCCAGCCGTCCGTGGTCCGGGGTCAGCCAGACCGTGATCTGGGAGGTACGGGAATAGGGTAGGATGCGGAGAACCAGTCCCACCGTTTTAGTGATCACGAGCCGATTCTCCGTGAAAACAACCCACCCCGGCCTGCGGCCACCCCTCCAAGGAGGGGATTTTTTCGGCAAGAGGTCCCCTCCCACGGAGGGGTGCCCGAAGGGCGGGGTGGGTTGTTTCTTGGAGCCGGGGTGCCCTCACCCCATAATTGGCCGGGGAGGCGGCTCGCAGGGACGCTCGCCCTCCAAGAGAAATGGCTCGCAGGGACGCTCGCCCTCCAAAAGACGACAGTGAGCCCGCCGGGTGGTTCCCGTTCGGTTGTGAACCCACCCCGGCTCCAGAAGGCGAAGATTGAATCGCGATGGCTCATAATCGATCCGACAAGAGACCCGCCTCCCGAGCCCGCCGGAGCCAAAGGAGTTCACGGCGCCGCATGGAACGGCGGCCTCGTGGATCGGCATCATCTGCGCCGGTCAAATGATCGAATCCATGGGCCAGGTAGAGGGCCAACTCATGGGTTTCGCCGGCCCGGCGGGATCCGACTTCGACCGCCTGTTGGACATTGACAATCAGATCGGCGATCCGGGACCCGGCGGGTGCGGGAGGCGGGGACTCATAGGAGAAGGCGATGACGTCGGTTGTGATGTTCTGGTTCCAATAGCGTTGTTTCAAGGGGCGGATGTGTTCATGATCGACCAGGGTCAGAGTGATCTCGACCGGGCGGGGGGACCCCGGGGCGAAAGCACAATCGGCGAGGAAGCGTGCCAAAGCGATCAGGGGAGCCTTTCGGATCGGCCTAATTTGCTGGCGGTTGAGCAGGGTGAACTTCATCTTTGGGGTAGGCAATCCGGCTGTGAAACATGCTGGTGAGGGTGAAAATGAAGGACTCTCGCAGGCGGTTGAGTTCCGCCAAAGTCAGTCCGCATTCGTCAAACTGACCGTCCAGAAGTTTCCCGCGGATGAGGTCTGAGATCAAGTCACGGATGTGATTGGGGGTGGGCTTGGCGAGGGACCGGGACGCGGCTTCGGCCGCATCGGCGATCATGACGATGGCGGCTTCGCGAGATTGGGGTTTAGGCCCGGGGTAGCGAAAATCGCTTTCATTAACGGGAGTGGTGGCACCGGGAAATCCGGGGCGCCCCTCCCGTTTTTTTTCGATTTCATTCTGGACTTTGGCCTTGTGGAGGAAAAAAGCGATGGGTCCGGTTCCGTGGTGTTGCTTAATAATGTCAATGACCGACCGGGGAAGTTTACTGAGGAGGGCCAGGCTGACCCCTTCCTTGACGTGGGAGGTGATGAGCAATGCGCTCATATGGGGCGATAACTCATCATGGGGGTTATCCTGTGCCTGCATGTTTTCGGTATACAAGCCGGCCTTGCCGAGTTTGCCGATGTCATGATAGTAGGTTCCGGCCTGGGCCAAAAGGGCATTGGCGCCGATGGCTTGGGCGGCGGCTTGAGCCAGATTGGCGGCGACCAAACAGTGGTGATAAGTACCCGGGGCCTCGATGGCCAGTCGTTGAAGAAGGGGGTGCCCCAAATCCGCCAAATCGGACAGGGTGATGGGGGAGGAGACGTCGAAAACCGACTCGAGCAGGGGCAGGAGCAAGACGGCGATGATGGCGGTGAACAACCCATTGATCAGGCATAAAAAAACGTGTGCCAAGAGGGTGGAGGGGGTCTCCCCAAAGGCGATATTTTGAGCCAAAGCCCCATATACCAGAGCCAGTCCTGTGAGCAGTCCGATTTTTAACAGATGACTGCGTCGGCGCACCCGCCGGGTGAGGCTGACGATCATTCCGGTTTGGAGCAGGCCCAGCAACAGCACGGTAAAATTGGAACCGGTTAACAACGCCGCGACACACGAGGTCCATAGCCCCAGGATGAGGGCGGCTGAAGGGCTGAGCAGCAGGACGGCCAGCAGAGGGGCCAATCCCATAGGGAAGAGAAACACCAGGGCATCGGGCGTAATGAGCGGGAGCCGGAGAGGGATCGCCAGGGGTAGAATTCGGATGGGAATCAAGGTCAGGATGGCCAGGATGATCAGGAGCAGGATCGCCTGATGTCGTGAGCGAAAGGTTGGAGAGGTCAGGGCGCGAAGAAAAGTGGCGCCAATCATCAGGGTGATCACGATCAGGAAGACATCGCCAAAGAGGGTGAGGGTGTCGTTTCCGGTGGTGGGGAGATGATGGCCGTGTTTGAGCAAGAGAACTGAAAATCCGGCAAGAAAAGCGAGAAAGAGAGAACTGCGGGGTTGCCGCCATCCCTGATGGGTGGCGGCACTTTGAATGGAGCGACCGGCTTCCTTCAATTCAAGGCGCGTTTTTTGCAGGCGTAATCTGGAGATCCACTCGTTCATAAACCCCGGCGTGACAATCGGCTTGGAATGTGCTATCAAGAGCATATTATCGCTTCACTTGGAGGCTGGCAAGGGATGAATCAGCGGGTATCGGTTTATATTTATTATGGCGACGACGAATTCCCGGTATCCACCCGGGCGCACGAGCGGGTTGAATCGCTGGTGCCGGAATCCGAGCGGATGATGAGCCTGGAGACCCTCGACGGGCGGGCAGACACGAACGAGGCGGCGTTGCGACTATTGCGCCAGACGTTATCGGCCCTGAAAACCAGCGGTTTTTTCGGGGGGCGCCGGGTGGTCTGGCTTAAAGACACCAATTTATTTTCCGATCGGGCGGGCGGGTGGTCGGACGAGGTGAAAGCGCTGGTACAGGAGGTGACCGCTTTGGTTGAGGCGGGGCTTCCCGCCAGCCATACCCTGATCGTAACCGCGCCGAAAATCGATGGGCGTCAGAAATTTCTCAAGGTGTGCAAATCCGTCGGGACCGTGGAGGAATTTGCCCTGCCCGAAAAAACCTGGGCCGCCGACAAGCATGCGCTCCCCCGGATTCAGGAGGCCTTTCGGGCGGAGGGGTTGACCGCCGCCGATGCGGTGATCGCCGTTTTCCTTGAAAAAGTCGGGGTGGAGTCCCGTCAGATTGCGAATGAAGTCTCCAAACTAGTCACCTGGATGGGTTCCCGCAAGACGGTTACGGTGGCGGATATCGAGGCGGTAACCGTGGCGAGTCGGGGGCGCATGGGTTGGGATTGGACCGAAGCGGTAATGGAACGAAAAACGGGGCGGGCCCTGGTGTTGCTACGACAATTACTGGCGCAAAAAACATCTGAGGTCTGGATGATTTCCCTGCTGGCCGACCGGATCAACGAACTGCTCATCTTTCGTGAGGCATTGGATCGGAAGTGGGCGGTGTTGGCAACGGGGTATCGGGGGATGTCGCTCCAGTGGCAACCGCTGATTCCGACGGTGGAGGCGGCCTTGGCGGGCGACGGGGTGAAGGATCCGCGGAAAATGCATCCCTATCGGGCGGGCTTGCTGGCCCAGCAGGCGGCGGGATGGACCCGACGCGATTTGGAAAGGGCGCGGCGCGAGGCTTTGGCAGTCTATGAACAACTTTTGTCCGGAGGGTTGGGGGCGGACCTATTGCTCTCCTTTTTAACCTTGCGCATAGGCCGGCTCGCGGCTTCCATCTCCTCTGCTTCCCGGTGATTCTGTACCCGGCAACTATTTTTATCTGGCGACCCCGCCAAAATATGGCATTCTGTTCGTTATGAATACCCCCCTCAAGCGCCCGGGTTGGGATGTCTATTTCATGGACATCGCGCACGTGGTCAAAACACGCAGTAATTGCAGTCGGCGGCAGGTTGCCGCGGTGATTGTGAAGGATCATCGCATTATTTCCACCGGGTACAATGGCACTCCCCGGGGAATCCGGAACTGCGCGGAGGGGGGATGTCCCCGGTGCGCCGGCACGGCCCCGTCGGGAAGCGATTTGGATGAATGTATCTGTTGCCATGCCGAGGAAAATGGGATTACCCAGGCGGCCTACCATGGGATCGCTTTGCAGGGCGCTGTGATATACAGCACTATGAGTCCCTGTCTGACCTGTGCCAAGATGATCATCAACGCCGGGATCCGCGAGGTGATTTACGAGGAGGAGTACTGCTTCAATGAGCAGACCCGCAAGCTGTTGCATGAAGGCGAAGTCCGGTTCAGGCACCTGATGAGATGAACCGATAGTGGGTTACTCAGCAAATCATAACAAGCTGTCAGACGACGGAGTCACCTGGCGGCGGCGGCCAGGTGTCTCCCAGAGATTGCGGTGAGCATGGCTGACCGAAGACAATTTCGCATTGCTCCATCGCGCGGGTGCGAACGGTTTCCAATGAAGGAGCCTTGCCGTCCAGAAGAGCCTGGAAGGAGGTCACCGATTCGTGAGCCAGGCCGCAGGGAACGATCAGGTCAAAGAGTTTCAAGTCCAGATTGATATTGAGACTCAGTCCGTGAAAAGAAACCCAGCGGCGGAAGCGCACCCCGATGGCGCCCAATTTGCCGCGCTCCGTCCAGATCCCGGTTAAACCTTTGCGGCGAAAAGCGGTCAGACCGAAATCGCCTGCGGTGCGAATGCCGAGTTCTTCCAAACGATGGACATGGTCCCCCGCCGAGGCGGCCGCCCCGGAAAGTTTGAGGATGGGATAAATGACCAGTTGCCCGGGTGCGTGGAGCGTGACTTCTCCCCCGCGGGAGGTGGTGACCCGGTCAATGCCCCGGGTCTGGAGTTGGTCGGGTTGAAGGCGGATATGCTCGTCCCGGCCGCGCATCCCCAGGGTGATGACCGGGGTGTGCTCCAGGAAAAAGATGGCGTCACCGACCCGGTTTTCGACGCGGGCCGTGACCCATTTCTCCATGGTGGCCAGTGCGGGGGCGTAGGCGAGGGGCTGCTTGAAATAATAGGCGGGAATAGGGGGCGGGCGCATGATTCAATGGTTTCGGGCGACAGCATAACGGGCGAACGCTTGCAGGGGAGCCACGGGCCCCGGGAAATTGGAGAGGGCCATGCAGGCTTCCGCCGTGAGGGTTTCGGCGCGTTGTTGGGCGGCTTCCAGACCGAAGACCCGGACGTAAGTCATTTTCGACCGTTCCCGATCGGAGCCGGCGGCTTTTCCGATTTGTTCCGGAGTGGATGTTTCGTTGAGGAGGTCATCCGCGATTTGGAAGGCCAGGCCGGCGGCTTCGCCATAGCGGGCGAGAGCGGCCAGGCGGCCATCGTCAGCGCCGGCTGAGAGCCCGCCGAGGAGGACGGCCGCGCGGAGGAGGGCGGCGGTTTTGAGACGGTGAATGGATTCGACGCGGGCGGCAGAGGGGGCCGCGCCTTCGGCAGCGAGATCGTCGACCTGCCCGGCGATGACTCCGCGATGACCAGCGGCTTCGGCGAGAGTGCGGACGAGGTCGGCAGCGGTTCGGGGCGCGCGAGGCTGACTATCGGCGAGCCATTCGAAGGCGAGGGTCAGGAGGGCATCTCCCGCAAGGAGGGCATTGGCTTCGCCGAAGACCTTGTGGTTGGTGGGGCGGCCGCGTCGCAAATCATCGTCATCCATGCAAGGCAGATCGTCGTGGATCAGGGTGTAGGTATGGAGGATTTCGATGGCCAGGGCGGGCAGGAGGGCGGTTTCGGCCGGAGCGCCGCAGGCTTCACAGGCGGCCAAACACAAGAGAGGCCGTAAGCGCTTTCCCCCGGCCAGGACGCTGTAGCGCATGGATTTATGGAGCACTTCCGGCGGTTGGTTGTCCGGGGGCAGATGATGAGCCAGTGCGGCATCGACGGTGAGGCGATGGGCGGCGCAATAGGCGTCGAAATCAAAGTGATGGATTTTATCGGATTCCCCGACAAAGATTCGCAGGAGTTTGGCTTCGCCTTTCAATTCCATAGGGCACCGGGACCTTTCAGCAGGAGGACAATGAGCAGGGATCCGAGAGCAAAGGCGAGGACGGCACCGATCAGGGTGGCGAGCACGTAGGCCCCGGCGAGGAACCATTCGGCCGATTTGGCGAACTGGGCGGTTTCGAAGGCGAAGGCGGAGAGGGTGGTGAAGCCGCCGCAAAATCCGGTGGCGAGCAAAAGGCGCAGAGCGGGCGGGATCCAGTTAGTTTCAGCCGCGAGTTGGGCGATTATTCCGATGAACAGGCATCCCAGCAGGTTGGCGCTCAGGGTGCCGAGGGGAAAAACGATGGACCCTCTCTGGCAGACGAGGCTCAAGCCGTAGCGGGCCAAAGCACCAGCGAATCCGCCGAGACCGACCATGAGCGAGAAATACAGGGCTTTTGGCATACGACGAGAACCTTTCCGAAAGACCGATAGTATAAAGAAGAGAACCGGTTATTCAACCGTGAAACGAGGGCGCGCGGTTGTTTGCGTATTTAATAGCGCCTTGCAATTTAGGCTCTGCTTCGGCAAACTTTGCCAATTATCCACTGTTTATTTTCAGCTTGAAAGGCCGCTTCTTATGGATGTCGCCGCAGATACCGCCCTCAGTCCTTGTGTCCCGAATACCACAGATCTTGAACGGTATGCAGCCGCCACGCGCCACTTTCAGGGTATCCCGGGAATCGAACGGACTGCCGCCGGGCGCAGTCCTTCCGCCTGATCGCCGGTTGATCATCAGTAAAACAAATCCTGAAAAAATGGCGAAGGGTGGGGGCTGACGTATGGGGGGACGCAGAGGACTATTTTTACAAAAGGAAGACTCATGAGTCAGGAATCGGATCAACGGGATGCAGGGATTCTACGTGATTTGATCCAGCGATATCTGGAGGTGTGTGCCCTGCCGAACCAGGCGGAACGGCGTGATCTCTGGCGGCGGCACAATAGTTTGAAGCCCACGCGACCGCTGGTGCTGGTGATGTTCGGGGATAGTTGGAATGAAGTGCCCGAGAACATTGTGGAGTGCACGGATCCGTTGTTTAAAACCCAGGAGATGATTGTGCGGCGGGCCCTGTTCCAGGCGACGCTGGGCGACGATTGTATTTTTGAGCCGTGGATTGACGAATGGGCTTGTTATGAGTTGCCGGCCGAAGGCCGTTGGGGCGTGGCGATTAAAAATCATGCGAGTGAAGTGGCCGGTGGCGCTTGGAAATTCGATCCCGCGCTCAAGGAATTGGACGACATTCAGAAATTGATCCGGCCGCACCATGGCATCAACGAAATCAAGACGGCCGAAAAGATGAAGCGTTTGTGGGAGGCGGTGGGCGATCTGATTCCGGTGAAATCGGTGCGGGCTCCTTATTATCGCAGTTTTCGGGGCGATCTCTCGACGGAGATCACGCTGATGCGGGGGATGGACCAGCTGATGCTGGATATGATCGACAATCCCGAATGGTTGCACCGACTGCTGGCCTTCATGCGGGATGCGATATTGGAGATGTATACGGCGGGGGACCGGGCGGGGGATTGGCGTTTGAGCGATCACAACAATCAGGCAATGCCCTACTCGCAGGAGTTGCAGGATCCGGGTGCGCATGACCGGCCGGTTGCCTGCCGGGAGTTATGGGGATTCATGGCGTCGCAGGAGACCACGCTGGTTTCACCGGCGATGTTCGATGAATTCATGTTGCAGTACCAGATCCCCATCCTGGACCGGTTTGGATTGACCGCCTACGGGTGTTGCGAGGATTTGACGCGTAAGATCGAGTTGTTAAAACGGATTCGGAATTTACGTCGGATTGCCGTGACGCCGGTAGCTGATGTGGCGAAGTGCGCTGAGCAGATCGGCAAGGATTATGTGATTTCGTGGCGGCCGAATCCATCGATCATGGTGTGCAATGGCTGGGATGAGGCGCGGATCCGGCGGGTGATTCGGGAGGGCCTGACGGCCTGTCGGGGTTTGCATGTGGACATTACGCTGAAAGATGTGCAGACGGTGGAGCACCAACCGGAGCGATTGAAGGACTGGGTGAGGATCGTGCGGGAAACGATTGATGGGGTGTGGGAATGAAACCAACCTTATCAGCGGATGTGCAGATGCAGTTGATATAACCATTACGAATCATTCACATGGTCTTCAGTTCCCACATTTTCATCTTCTACTTTCTCCCGCTCGTGCTGGGGTTCTATTTCTTTCTGCCGATGCGCGGGAAGCATATCTGGTTGACCCTGGCGAGTTATCTGTTTTACGGTTGGGCCAACCCCTGGTTCGTCCTGCTGATGATGTTCCAGACCGCGGTGGACTGGATCGCGGGCATGACCATCGCCCGTCTGTGGGGGCAGGGGCGAGCGGCGGAGGTTGAGGGTTTGATCCGCGGCGGGTCTCGCAGTCGGGTACAAAAGGGCGCACTGGCTCTGGCGTTGATTTCCAATCTCTGTCTGCTGGGCTTTTTTAAATATTTCAATTTTGGAATCGACACCTGGAATGCGGTGTTGTCGACCTTGGGTTGGGAGGCGGCCCGTTGGGACACCCTCCTGCGCATCACTCTGCCGTTGGGGATCAGTTTCTACACCTTCCAGTCCATGAGCTATGCCATTGATGTTTACCGCGGCGAGGCCCGGGCGGTCCGCAGTATCCTGGATTACATGTGTTATGTGGCGATGTTCCCCCAGCTGGTTGCGGGCCCGATCATCCGATTCCAGGACGTGGCCGATCAATTCCTCATCCGCACGCACACGCTGGAGAAGTGTGCCCGCGGCGTGGCCTTTCTCTCGTTTGGCCTGGCCAAAAAAATCCTGCTGGCCAATCCTTGCGGCAAGGTGGCCGACACCGTGTTTGATGCGGGGAGCGCGTCAGTTTTGGATGCCTGGTACGGCGTCTGCGCTTATGCCTTCCAAATCTATTTCGATTTCAGCGCCTATTCCGATATGGCCATCGGTCTGGGGCTCATGCTGGGATTTGTCTTCGCCAAGAATTTCGATTCCCCTTACCAGAGCCAGTCGATCACCGAATTCTGGCGCCGGTGGCATCTCTCCTTGAGCACCTGGTTGCGGGACAATCTCTACATCCCGCTGGGCGGCAATCGCAAGGGGGAAGTGCGCACCTATATCAACCTCGGCATCACCATGCTGCTGGGCGGGCTTTGGCACGGCGCCGCCTGGAACTTCGTCGTCTGGGGCGGCATCCATGGCGGTATGCTGGCCTTTGAGCGAACCCGGGGCAAAACCAGTCTCTATCGGCATCTGCCCGGTCCCCTCAAAACGGCGATTACATTCGGAATCATTCTGATCACCTGGGTCTTTTTCCGGGCGCGTGATTTATCCGCCGCCCTGTCCTTTCTGGGCAATATGTTGGGCATCGGACCGGTCCCCGCGGCGCAGGATCTGGCCGCCGGTCTTATCTGCCAGCCCTATTTCATTCTGCTTTTCGGGGTGGCCGCCGGCGTGGTCTGGGCGGCCCCCCAAACGTGGGACTTCACCCGCCGCCTGACCTGGGGCAAGGCGGCTTTTGCCACCCTCCTGCTCCTGCTGTCGATTGCAGTCATGGAAACCCAGGCGTTTAATCCCTTCATCTATTTCATTTTTTAACCATGAGCCATCCTCCCCATCTGACGCGCGAAGAGCAGGCCAAGATCGAGATTGGGCAAACCGAATCGACCCATGCCATCAATCTTTTCCTGACTGGAATCCTGGTGACGCTCCTCCTGGCCGTACCGGTCGTGGAGTCCCTTCAGCAGTGGCGCACAACCCGGGGGCGGCCAGTCTGCGCCGGGATCATGCGTTTGTTCCCCACGTCGGCTGAGTTGTGGGCGGTCGCCGCAGTCCCGGGTGTGCGCGCCAAGTTTGATCAATTGCGCCAGCTCAACAACCGGATCCTGCGTGATATCGGCCGCTACGAGACCGATCTCAAGGAGGGTTCCGTGTTTGTCAGGACCCTGATCCCGCCCCTGCAGATTCTGATCACCGGTTTTTTACGGGGAGGCACCGAGGAAGCCTATCTCGGACGCGAGGGATGGCTCTTCTATCGACGCGATGTGGATTCGGTCATGGGCCGGGGCTTTCTGGATCCCCAGGTTCTGGCCCACCGCGCAGCCGGGGGTACCGAACTCAAGGCGCCTCCCCAACCCGATCCCGTCCAAGGCATCGTGCATTTTCGCGACCAGCTCGCAGCTCGCGGCATCGAACTGATTGTGGTGCCGGTGCCGGTCAAGCCGACCCTTCATCCGGAGAAATTTACCGCGCGTTACCGGGGACGGCCCGACCCGGTTCACAATGCCTCGTATGCCGAATTCCGGCGGCGACTCGAAGCGGCCCGGGTTCACGTGCTGGATCCCGCCTCCGCGTTGATGGCCAATCGCTCTCCCGAGGCCCCACCGCTTTGCCTGGCGACGGATACGCATTGGACTCCCGTCGCCATGGAACGGGTGGCCGGGATGATTGCGGACACAATCCGAAAGACGGTTCAATTGCCGGAAGCCCAATCGATGGCGATTCGTGTGGCCGAACAGTTTCTGACCCACACCGGCGATATCGCCGGGATGCTCAAACTGCCCTCCGGTCACCCGCTGACCCGTCCCGAATCCGTGACGATCCGGCAGGTGCTGGTTGGCAACGGGTTCTGGCGTCCTGACCCCCGGGCCGATGTTTTGCTTCTGGGCGACAGCTTTGCGAACATCTACTCGCTTGAAGCACTGGGGTGGGGTGAATCGGCCGGTTTGGCGGAACAGCTCAGCCTGGCGTTGGGGCGGCCGGTCGACGCATTGCGGCGGAACGATGCGGGGGCCTGGGCCACACGCGATATGCTGGCCCGCGAACTGGCGCAGGGCCATGATCGACTGGCGGGCAAGCGGGTTGTGGTTTGGGAATTCGCCGCGCGGGAATTGGCGGCGGGCGATTGGAAGCTGATTCCGCTGAGACTTGGCACTCCCCGCCCGTCAGTATTTTTTACGCCTGAGTCCGGTGCCATGATTCCGGTCAGCGGGTTTATTCGCGCCATCGCTCCGGTTCCCCGACCGGGCAGTGTGCCCTACAAGGACCACATCGTCACCCTGCATGTGACCGATCTGGAGGGAAGCCCGTCCGTTCCTGCCGGTGGCCAAGCCTTGATTTACGTCTGGAGCATGCGCAATAATGAATGGACAGCGGCCGCCCGATGGTTACCCGGTCAGCGGATTGAGTTGACCCTGCAGGCCTGGTCGGATGTGGAATCCCGTTTTGACGCCATTAACCGGGCCGAATTGAATGACGACGCACTGATGCTTGAAACCCCGTGCTGGGGAGAGGTGAAACCATGATCGGCACGATCCGGGCTTTCCACGTCATACTGTGCATCGGGTTCCTCCTTTTTCCGTTGATGCTTCTTCCTGCCGCCGACATTGACTTTGCATCCGTATGCCGCGAAAAAGGGGCGGCGGCCGAGGCGCGGTCCGAGTTGACGGTGCTGGGGACGGGCGGCTGGATTTTTTTGTCCAAAGAACTGCGCCACTTGGGCGTTGGCCCTTTTTGGGGTGCCCAGGCCCAGCGGACCAGCCGCGCGGATAAACCTGAAAGGGCCGACCCGCTCCCGGCCATCCTGGATTTTCACCAACAATTAAAAACGGCCGGCATCCGCCTGATCGTCCTGCCGGTTCCCGCCAAGGCTGCCATCTATCCGGACAAACTGGACGCCTCAGTGGTTCCCGCACCCGGCCTCGCGACGGCTGATCGTGAATTCTTCGGGATTCTCCGCCAGGAAGGCGTTGAAGTGCTCGATCTGACCGAAGATTTTCTGGCGCGACGGGAGGATCAGATGTTTTGTAAAACCGATTCCCACTGGTCCGGTCTGGCCTGTGTCGTTGCGGCTCAAAAACTGGCGGAACAATTAAAGTCTGACCTCACCTGGCCTCGTGAAAATTTTAAGATGGATACCAAGAGCGTGACTTTCACCGGCGATCTAGTCCGGGCCCGTGGTGAAACGGAAATTCTGCCGTTGCGTTTTATTTCCACGGCAGACGGGCAACTCGTCAAGCCATCCCGGACCAGTCCGGTGATCCTGTTGGGTGACAGCCATTGCCTGGTCTTCCACGCGGGCGCCGATATGCTGGCCGCGGGTGCCGGTCTGGCGGATCAACTCGCGATGGAATTGGGGACGGCGGTGGATTTGATTGGGGTGCGCGGTTCGGGCGCCACTCCCGCCCGACTCAGCTTGATGCGGCTGGCACGGGCCCGTCCGGATTATTTGAAATCGAAGCGGGTGTTGATCTGGTGTTTTACAGTGCGAGAGTTTACCGAAAGCGACGGCTGGTCCAAGGTCCCTCTTTCGAAGCCGCCGGCAGTGACACCCTGACTACGGTTCGGCCGAATCGTAGAAGAGAAGCAGATCCTCGGCTTGGCCATCGACAATGAGGCGCTCGCTTTTCAGGGTGTCATCGTCATCGATGGAAATCAGGTGCAGGGTATAAATGCGGCCTTTTTCGCGTTGAGCCTGGGGCAGGATTTGGGCGTCGCGAATGCCCCAGTGGGCCCCGATAAATTCCTTATCGGACAGGGAACCCCGGAGGACTTCGATGACCTCGTAGCGGTTGCCGATCAGAGCGCGCCGATACGGCGCGATAGAGGGGGGCGGTGGAATTTTAGAGGTGGCGATCAGACGGGCTTTGACGATGAGTGAGGATTGGGAGCTGACTGTGTTTGAAGGGGGAGCCGCAACCGGGGGGGGTGGGGATGGAACGGATGCGGGGGGGATGATCGGAATCCTGGAAACCCAGACATCCGGGAAGAAGTCGGCCTTGTCGTTATGCGAGATCCGGACCCATTTTTCGACGGACGAATAATCCGCCGCAAAGCGACCGACATAAATTTCAACCCCTGGTCCGCCACCGGGAATCCGCAAGGGTCCCGCCACCGCAAAGAGACGGGGGTGATTGCTCCACCGGGGATGAAAAACCTCCAGTCCATCCATGTCCTCGCCGGTATTGAGCGGGACACGTCCGATTTTGGAACCGGTGGCATCAAAAAAATGAATGGCGCGATGGCCTCCTTCGAACAGCCAGTACCGATAACTGTTGTCCGGCGCAACGGCCGGCCAACAGCCCTTGCCGTAGGGTTTCCAGATGTTTTCATCCAGGGCTGCAACCCCGCAGATTTGGGGTGTGACCAGACTGGCGCGTTTGCCGTCGGCCGATAGCAGGAAGTTATTTTCGGTCATTTGCATCAGCGGCGTGGCATCCCATATTTTTTCGCGGATCGAAGGCTGGTCGAGACGACAGCGGGAGATGGACGAATAAGCCGGCACATCCTGGCGGGTCACTTTACGCGGGGAGTCGCCGAAATAGATCCATTCCACCCCGGTCGCCGGATCGATCCAGGCTTCCATGGCAAATCCCTCGCCCAGGTCGGTGAGGGTTTTTCCATCCCAGGTCAGGGCATAAAAATGGCGTTGGTTTCGGTCTGAAAAAATAACCTGCCATCCGCTGGGGGACAGCAGGGGCCGGGAGTAATTGCCGGGTTGGGGGCACAGGGGCCGCTCGCCCTTTCGGTCGGCGGAGTCGAATCCCATCAACTGAAACCGCTCACTCTCCGCGAAGAGATCCGTCCCTCGGGGATCCTGATCCTGACACCAGACTACGCGAACCTGACTGTCGGCAAGGCGGTCGAGAGAGCGGGCGGTGGCCCGCGCGGTTTTAGCCTCTTCGTCCGAATGACAGGCGGTGGTGCAGACCAAGGTCATCCCGAGGGTGACCCATTTGAGGTGCCCAATCATTTTTCACGCTCCTACCGCAGGACCCAGGTGTTGATGGATTCGGGGGCCAGGGTTGCCTGGAAACGGGTACCGGAAACGTCCAGACAGAGTGCCGCGGGGTTTTTCAAGGGATTGCGGACGACCGCGACCCGGGTTCCATCGGGATTTTCAAATGCGACGGCGTTGCCGGACCAGGGTCCCTCGGTTTCCAGGCGATAGGCACCGGGTGCGATGAAACGGGAGAAATGGCGCATGACATGGAATTCCGGATTGTAAACCACGCGGTTGCCATCGATGGTGATCATGGAATTCTGGTTCCAACCCCAGGTGCTGAGGCCGCCTTTTTCCAGCACCATATTCCAGTAGAGGTAGGCATTGGCGCCATTGCAGAGATAATGCCGAATCAGGTTGAAAATGTAGCCGGCATACTCCCATGTGTTCCGGCCATCTCCGCATTCGTTTTCGCTTTGCATCAACCGTTTATCGGGCCAGGCGGCGTGGGTGCGTTGAATGGCATTCCGGCCGGCCCACTGGAAGGCGACTCCCGCCACCCAGGGATAGGCCTTGGGATCGCTCAGCACGGTCAAGGGGAACCCATCGTAATCGTCGGTATTGAGGGTGCCCAGCCAGATTTCGCAGTCGAGCCGGTGTTGCTTAAAGGCAGGGCCCAGGTAGCGGCCAATGAAATCCCGGAGTTGTGCTCCGGTCCACAGGCAGGAGGGAAATTTCTGGTCGGCGACCGGTTCATTCTGGGGATGGATCTGGCTGATTTTGATGCCGGCCTTCTGGTAGGTCTCGACGAATTTGACGAAGTAAAGGGCGTAAGCCTTGAGGATGGCGGGGGTCCAGATCAGGGTTCCGTAATTATTGGCCTTGGGAAATTTCATCCAAGTCGGTGGGCTCCAGGGCGAAGCGAAGAGGGTCAGATCCGGGCGAAGGGCGAGGGCGGATCGGATGTAGGGCAGAAGGTATTTCTGATCGCGCTCAATGGAGAATCGCTTCATGGCCAAGTCGCCATCGACCTCGTTATGACTGTACCATTCGGCGGCGTAATCGCTGGCGCCGATGGGTAGTCGTCCATAATTAAAGCGGCATCCCGTCCGGGGATGAAACAGGGTTTGGAGCACGGCCTGACGCTGGGCGGGTGAAACCTTGGAAAGCGCGATCCAGCCCAGTTCATTAAAACACCCGCCGAATCCCTCCCAGTGTTGACGGCGGAGGGATGTAAGGGATAACGACGGCTTGCCCCGGGAGGTGGCCGGGAGAGCGACGGGAACGGCGGAGGGGCGGGCAGGGGTGGACGATATCCAGGAGCATTTCATCGGTGTGGTCCTTTCTGTAATTCAACGGCAGGGCGCCATATTGCCCGGCCCCCGGGGGAAGTCAAGTCCTCATCCGTTTCATTGACAGGCCAACGGCAATTTGAATATAGTGGCATTGACGAACAACCCGGAACGGATAAGGATTTCCAGACCATGCCAACCCTGAACGATATTCAAAAAGCCACCGTGAAAAAATGGATTGAAGAGGGGTGCGGATTGAATGACATCCAGCGCCGGCTGGCCTCTGAATTCCAGCTCAATCTGACCTACATGGATGTGCGGTTTTTGGTCATTGATCTCGGATTGGAGATCAAGGAAAAGAAAGTCTCTGCGCCGATTCCCAATTTGCAGACGCCCTCGGCGCCCCCGGCGACACCCGCGGCGGGTTCCGCCTCCCCTTTCGGCCCTGATGCCGGGGCGGCGGCTGGCGGTATTCAAGTGGAGGTTGACCGAATTACCCGTCCCGGTTCGGTGATCAGTGGGTCGGTCACCTTCAGCGACGGGGTGACCGCCAAATGGATGTTGGATCAGCAGGGGCGCTTGGGATTGGATGCCGGCAAGCCGGGGTACCGTCCGAGCCCGGAAGATTTGCAGGAATTTCAAATGGTGTTAAGTCAGAAATTGCAGTCGCAAGGCTATTGATCATGTCCCAGCTCATCAATCGGTTGTCCGGCCAATCGGACGAACCCGAACCGGCCCCGCCCCGGGCCCAGCAACTGGAACTACTGGGGCCTCTGCCGATTTCGGTGAAGGATCCGCCTTCCATCACCGCCCCGATTCCACCCCGGAACAACGCCCTGACCCGCGGGCGAAACAAGTCACAAGCTGAACCGATTTTGAGTCCGCCGGCGGAATCGGATCAATTACATGCCGCCCTGGCGGATGCCCACGTGCGGATGGAAGCCTTGCGGTTGGAAATTGTGAGTCTGCAGGATTCGCGGGATAGCGAACGCAAAAGCCGGTTGGCCGGTGAACAGCGAATCCGGGAATTGGAAGAACAGTTGCGCGCGGCGTCCGAAGGGGGGCGACCGGAGGTGGCCTCAATGGAGACCCGGCAGGCCTTGGATGAGGCCCAGACCCAACTGGACGATTTGCGCTCCCAATTCCGGCACTTGGAAGGGAACCATGGGGCCCAGGCGAATAAGCACGAACAGCGGGTCAAAGAGCTCACGCTCGCCTTGGACCAGGAAAAGAAGGAATCCCAAGCGGCCCGGATGGAAATCGAACGGTTGGCTATCGAGGCCGAGGCTGCGCAGAAAGCCGAAGGGATCGAAGAGGAGTTGATCCAGGTGCGCATGCGGGTGGATGAATTGGAAACCCGGCTTTGCGCCGAGGCTGAAACCCGGGGTCGCGCTGAGCGCCATGCGGGTGAGCTCCAGGTTCGTCTGGATGATGTTCTCCGGGAAACAGAGCAACGGTTTCAGGACCAAGCCCGGCAAGCGGAAACCATCGAGAGCCGGATCGGGGAAGCCGAACAGCAGGTCCGGCAAGCGATATCCGAGCGGGATGAAGCCCTGGGCCTTGCCCAACAAGCCCATACGTTGCGCGCCCAGGAGGCGGCCCGATTTCAGGAGCGGGAACGATTATCCGCCCAGCGGATGTCGGCTTTACGCCGGGTGGATTCCCCGGTTTCGGCGCATTTGCCGACCCGCGCGTTGTCCGCCCTACCCGTGCCCTGGCCGCTTTTTCTGGTCTTGATCCTGGTTGTTGCGGGAGGGGCATTCCTGCTGGGGCGTTGGCAGGGGGGGACGATTCAGCGGCAGGATGTGGAGCGGTCCAATGTCGAATCCCTGTCCCCGGAACCGGATCCGGCATTCATCCCGCGCCCGGTCGCGACGAAACCGGTCCAATGGCCGACGATCAAGGGGAATTTTATCCGGGTCCAGACAGCGACCGGGCGAATGACGATGGTCTTTGAATATGCGGTTTTCAGTCGACGGACAGAAATCCATCCCGATGCGTTGCGCGACCTGCAGAAACTGGCCCGGCAATTGGCGCCGCTGACCGGGACTTTTCAGCTTGAAATTACGGGGCATACGGATGCCGATCCGGTTTCGTCCAAAGCGGGTGAGTATGCCAATAATCTGGATCTGGGCCTCAAGCGAGCCCAAGCGGTTCGCGAGGTTCTCATTCGACAGGGGGGGCTTCCGCCCGGGTCGATGACGACGGTGTCGGCCGGCGAATCGAATCCGCCTTATCCCAACACGACGCCCGAACTGCGCAAAAAAAACCGGACCGTCACCTTCGCCTTGATCCCGAAATGAGGGAACGACTACCGCTTGGGTGCGGGGCCGGGGGTGATTACTTTAACTCCCGTCGGCGGTGAAAAAGTGAAGAGCGAGTCGGGTTGTGGATGATTCAATTCAATTCCATCGAGTTGGACTTCACTGGTCACGAATTCGGATTTAATCGGATAGACGGCCCGGACCCGGCGGGGAAACCAATAGCCGGGCAATGCTTCCTGCCAGTCGGAGGCTTCCGTCCGCAGGGTCAGACGATCCTGAGAGTCGTAAATTTCCGCGGACAGGAGGGTTTTATGCGCGGGATCGAGGGTCAGGGTAAAGTGGGGCTTAAGCCCGTCGACGCGCCAGATGGCATTTGAGCCCGGGACTTGGGTGACCTGGTGGACGGCGTTGGTGAAGGCTTCGATGGCGCCTGGATGAAGGCCGTCGATTGAAACGCGGGCCATGACAGCGGCGAGACGTCGCGCCTTTTCAGCGGGCGCCAGGGGCTTTAAATCGGTTTTCATCGCCTGCCGGGCGGAGGGGATGTATTCCCACATTTCGTCGGCGTTGATGAGAATGAGCCTTTCCTGGGGGGACTGGTAATCGATTCGCAGGCGATCGGGGGTTGAAAAGGTGAAAACCCATCGTTCCGTCTGGGACTGGCGTCCTTTCAGCGAGGTTCGGACGACCTGATATCGGAGGGATCGAAGCGATGAAAACCGTTGCTCGGTCTCCTGCAACAACTGGATAGCCGCAGCGGGGGAGGGGGGGGGGACGGCGGACGGCATTTCGGCTGCGAATGCCCCGGTGGCCAGGATCAGGGGCAGCAAAATCAGGCAGGCATAATTCTTCATTCTCACTCCATAATTCGGATTCACCCAAGGTAGGGCTTGAGACCTCCGCCGTCAATGATTTTGGAGGGGATAAAATAAATGAAAAAATAAGTTGCGCTTTGAAAGCGATAGTCTATAGTGGATCCCGGTGGTTAGTAATTTTCCGAAGCAATTCAGTTGGACGGTCGTGCGATTCGTCGGTTGCCCCGGGACCACCGTGAGAAGAGGTATGGGTTATGGGTACA